>CP073750.1:3600000-3900000 GCA_024398135.1 bacterium SCSIO 12643 | reverse complement strand
GGATTGATAAAACAGCCCCAATGCAAACAACCAGGAAATTATAAAAAAGATGGAAATCCAATGTGGTAAGTTTGATATCATTGTCGTCATTTTAGAGATCCAAATCTACAAGGCTCTAATCAAATAAAACTTGCCATTTGGCAAGAAAACTAAGTGGTAACGATTTCCTTCCGAATTCGACTTAAGGATGTGTCCGTAATCCCGAGGTAAGTCGCAATATGTTTGAGTGAAGCGTTTTGGATAATTTCAGGGTATTCTTTCAATAAATGGGTATAGCGGTCTTTGGCAGAACGGGAAATCATGGACAAGTTGTGTTGCTTCAATTTAAAGTAACATTGAGTTAATCGTTCACGTCCTGACTCCCTAAATCCTTGTATACTGTGAAAAAGCTCTTGAAATTGGATGTAAGTTATTGTCCAGCATATGGAATTCTGAGTAGCGATAAAATTCTCCTGAGTAGGTATTTTCATCATAAAAGCCATCCAATCAATGACAATATCTTCGGGTAAAAAGAACTGGGTAGTAATTTCATTCCCATTGTAATCAATGCCATAGGATCGTACGAAACCTTTTTCCAGAAAATAGTACTGGTTTACGGATTGCCCTGCCCTATATAGATAGTCTCCCTTTTTAAATTCAGTTTGCGTAAACGCATTTTGAACCTGTTCCTGTTCCGTTGGAGTTAACTTTGAATCCGCGAAAATCCGTTGTATTAAAGGTGAGTTTTGCACTCTAAGCACCACGAATAAAATCAATCAAACCCCATACCCCAACTCCTATGCATGTTAAATACGCGAACATTTCATTTGGATATGGTTGTGCGATTCCTGATTTAATAAGTGCTGCAATAACTACAGATGCCGTAACAGCCCAAATCCCTCTAAGTCTAAGTTTACTGATAGTCATAATGATCATACTGAAGATTAATGATGTAAAAGTAAACAATGAATATAAACTCTATATTAAAAAAGCACCTGCAATTTGAATTACAGGTGCTTCATAATTAGCTAGTTTACTTCTTCAAATTTCCCCTGGAAGAAACGTAGGTCTTCAGGCTCATAAACGAAATCCAATCCTTTTATGGCATCTCGTTTTTCATATAGTTTAATAATTCCATCGGCAACAACATCCATATGGGCATTGGTATATGCTCTTCTAGGAATAGTTAATCTCACCAATTCTAATGATGGCCTGTAGTTTTCCCCGGTTTTCTTATTTCTGCCGCTAGAGACATTTCCTCTTTCCATAGCGCGGATTCCGGATTCTACAAATAGTGCAGATGCCAGTGCCTGAGCCGGATAATTATCCTGATCAATATGTGGCAAGAAACGTTTTGCATCTATAAATACGGCATGTGTACCAATAGGTTCTACAATTGGAATTCCGGCATCTAGTAGTTTCTTCCCAAGATATTGTGTTTGCTCTACTCTGGACTTGATGTAATTGAAATCTGTCATTTCCATCACACCTTCAGCATGCATGGCCATATCCCCAGCGGACATTCCACCGTTGGTTTTGGTTCCTTCGTAGATACGTAACATAGAAAGTGCTTTTTTATAGAATGTTTCATCATCTCGAATTCCTAGGAATCCACCGATATTTACCAGATAGTCCTTTTTACTGGATACCGTACATCCATCGCCATAACTAAACATTTCATGTAAAATCTCTTTCACCGATGCATTGATATAACGCTCATCTTTTTTCTTAATCATATAGGCATTCTCAACCGCACGTGTAGCATCAAACATTACAGGAATGTTATGAGATTTACAGAATGCATATACATCGCGAATATTATCCATATGAACAGGTTGTCCTCCTGCCAGATTCACACTAAACTCAAAACTTACATAAGGAATGGACCCTTCACCATGTTCGTCCAAAATCTTCTGGATTTTACGGATATCAATATTTCCTTTCCATTGGAAGTTAGATGTAGGATCATGTGCTTCATCGCAAATCACGTCAACAAAGGTACCTCCCGCCTTTTCCTGATGGAGTTTGGTTGTGGTGAAGTACATATTTCCTGGAACAAAACCATCCCGAATCAGGATTTGAGACATGATATGTTCAGCAGCCCGTCCCTGATGTGTTGGAATAATGAATTGATACCCTGTGATTTCTTTTAACGAATCAATCAAATCAAAGTAGTCCTTACTAGAAGCCGGAGTTTCATCCCCTTCATTGTACAAAGACCATTGTGTGATGGTTTGCGCAGTAGTTCCCGAATCGGTCAGGAAATCAATGGTAATATCCTTAGACGGAAGTAAAAATGTGTTATACCCTACTTCGGCTACAATTTTTTCTCTTTCCTCTGGTGTCGTAATTCCTACATATTCTATGGTTTGGATTCTATGTGCCTCACAGTCAAAATCGAACTTACTGAGATGTGGATTGTTCCATGCAAATACCGCTTCGTCTTGCCATTCAGGATCATTTTTTAGCTCAAACCAGGACAAAGCATCTTTCTCTTGATATACTTCGTTAATCGCTCTCGCAATGTTGGATAATTGATCATTGGTCAAACCTAGTCTTGGGATCTGAATTGGTAATATGTTGCAACTTATGTATTTTCCCTGGATCACTCCTCGAATTCCAGCTTTTAGATAGATTAATGCCGCAAGGGCCTGTGCCTGATTTTCTTTGATCTGAGGAAGGATTTCATCTGCTTTTAAATACACGCCATCCGCCCCTTTAAAATGTGGTATCCCTTCAAGGTGATGACTCAAATAATTCACTTGTTGTTGAATCCAATGGGCCTGAGGTTCTAAAATCATCTCTCTGATTCCAACCTGGAATGTTTCCATCGCACGTCCGGCCATACCTCCGTAAGTATGCAATCCCTCATATACCACCACCTCATTCATGTACTTTTCAAACGTGTCGTAATCGTTCGCTGCAATCAACCCGCCAATATTACATCTCGGCCCCTGACTCGCGTCTAAAACACACACGTCTGCTATTGTGGTAATTTCTTTTACGAGTTCAGCCACACTTTTATAATATAAGTCCGAATCATTTTCCTGGAGGAAAGTAGCTAATTCTGATACATATGAAATATTAAAAATCAGTTTCACCTGATGCTTATCGGTTAAAGTCTTAATTTCTTTTAAATGAGAAATAGATACTGGTTTAAACCCTTCTGCAAATACATCAATAAAAACATATGAAATGTTTAAATCTTCCTGAAGTAGCGACTTTAATTCATGTAAGTCTACATTTCCGGTATACAACTCGTTTGGTGAAGCGGCTAACGCAATAAACTGTCCATGCTCATTTTTTACCATCAATTCAGGTAAATGTGTATTAGAGAGTACTTCTCCTCCATTTCCTATCATAGTGGTTGTGACCAGTTTTAATGCTCCCTGTAAGTTATGTACCGGACATACATATTTATGTCCAAATGCAACATTTACTGCCTGAGTTAGCTTCTCAAAGTTTCGGCTTCCAGCATAGGTTTCATCTCCAATTAAACTACCTGACTCCTGCTCTTGGCTTTTTGCGCTGGTACCCTGACTGATCATATCATAAGTCACTTTATCGCTTCCAATATTAAAGGTATTAAATCCGGCTGCTCTTAATTCAACTTCGCGTTGATAAATAGAAAGAATATTCAAATTCTTAACGGTCTTAATTTTATGCGGTTCTGCTTTCATTTTATATTCTTTTTAAATGTAAAATCACGGTTATTTATGGATATCAAAATTAGAAATCAGAGTGCTTTTTAATTGCAACATGTCGGTGAATCATAAAAATTCAGACTTTATGTTTGTATTAGTTAGTTTTTAAATACATAATGTATTTTTACATCTTGTGTTTAATTGCAAATCAGAACAAACTCATATTATGGATCAAATAGATTTAAAAATCCTGGATTTGTTACAGGAAAACGCCAAGATTACCCATAAAGAAATTGCTGAACGACTGAACCTTTCCAGAACTCCCATTTTTGACCGAATCAAAAAGATGGAGCGCAAAGGAATTATTCAGAAATATGTAACCGTATTAAATCGTAAAAAAATCCATAAAGACTTAATAGTCTTATGTTCTGTTTCTCTTAAAGAACATGGGATTGAACCAGTTTCGGAGTTTCAAAAAGCAGTTCATAATTTTTCTCAGGTGATGGAATGTTATCATGTAGGTGGAAACTACGATTTCTTCTTAAAGGTTATCGTGCGTAATGTAGATGAATATCAAACGTTTGTTTTACATCATTTGTCACAGATCAAAAATATTGCAAATGTGCAAAGTGCCTTTGTTATTGGCGAGTTAAAACATCATCTTTCTTACGATTTAAATGCTGATGATATTCTAACAAAATCTTAGTCATGCGTATGTATCCAATCCAGTGCTATTGGCCATAACTTTTCATTTTGTCGTGCAAAGAACTTCATATGGCCCACATATGGCAAATCATATTCGGATGGTACCAGATGCAATCGTTTGGGCTTTAATTTAGGGTATACTGCAATCATTTCTTCCACATTTCGATCATTTGCAATAAAATCATCTGATGTATTCAACCAATATGATGGAAGATTTACTTCATTAAAGAAGTGTTTCTTTATCCGTTTGTCTAGATCAACTTGAATATATCCGCTGCCATTACACCATCTTCGCCATTCCTGTGCAACGCCTTTAGGCAAAGGCGCTCCCATTCCTAGCCAATGTGTTTTTGTAAAACCGAAAAGGGCATTGCTCAGCGGAATGAATACATTCATAAAGAATCGTGCTTTCCATGCAAAAGGAATTTTCATTTGCTTTAGACTTCCGGATGAACATGCAAAATTGAAAATGGATGTTAAATCTGACCAATTATGCATTAAACCTACCAACTGTCCTCCAGCACTGTGCCCCACCAGGTGATATTTTACATCCGGAACCAGTCTTTTCAATTCCTCAAATACCTTGGGCATATCTGTTAATCCCCAATCAGTAATATGGATATCACAAAACCTCAGGTCTTCCGATAGAGACTCTCCTATTCCCTGATTATCGTAAGTAATGACAGCATACTGGTTTTGTGCCAGATATCTTGCGAAGTTGTCATAAAACTTCCTTTTAATTCCTGTTGCCGGAGCAATCATGACCGCCCCCAGGATGTTTTCTTTAGGCCTAAAAAACGTGGTTTGAATCCAGGACTTTTCTGTCAGCTTGATTCTTATTTCCTTTTCAGACCAGTCCATTACAATAGTTTTTCAATTTCATAACTAATCCAATCTCCTTTTTGCCTGGTTTGATCAAACGCTATCCAATGCTTGGGGTGTTGTATGCTATTTACCACCCAATAACCTTGTTTCTTCTTTTTCTTACGTAAAAAGTCCAATGCAGGTATACATCTTTCATCATCATGTTTTTCATTCTCTTTTAAGAGTGTCAGTATTTCCAGGATATTGGTCTTATATGTATATGGGAATGTCAATCTGGTGATATATGAAGTAATTGGTTGGTGATTTGACTGTCTTAGATAAACCTGATGTTGCAAAATATACTCTAAACCCTCAGACAATTTGGTTCGAACATCAAGGCTTCCAAACCATTCCTGTTTTCTAGCTTCAGATAAGACTTGCATAGACTTTACCACTCCAACATAACAAGGCGTTGATTTCATACAACCTCCGTATTTCTGTATGCCTTCTCCTTGCCATAAACACACCGCTCCTCTTGAAACATTTTGATACTTTAAAATCCATTGTATCCCTGCCTCTATTTTCTTATGATCAGAATAATCTAATTTCATAAGTACATGCGTGATCATTCCGTTGTAACAGGCCAGGATATAATCTGATTGACCGGTTAATGAGAAACCATGGCCAGTAAATGTTAAATCGACCAGTTGATCTCTCCATTCTTGAACTTGTCTGTATTGCGTGGAAAATGGAATTTCAATAAGCTCTAATAATCGATGTAATAGATTTAAAGGTGTTGGATCAAATTCTTCTAAAAGTTGTTGGAATAATACCGATTGCTCTAAATACGCTTTGGCATCATCAAATGTGATAATTTGCTGTTGATCAAATTGTTTTTTGAGTACTAAAGCCGTATCCATTTCTTATTTATTCGGGTGATCAAAAATAAAGAAAGAGCGGCTGTATTAATAATAAAGAGAGGCCCTAAAGCCTCTCTTTATTGATCTTTTTTGAATCTATTATTTTTTCAATGATTAAAATCAGGAGTACACTGACTCCAAATAACGGTAATAGAACACTTAACAGAATAATTAGAGTGATTATCCCCATCCCCACTTTATAATGATCCGGGGTCGCTGGTATATTCCAACTGTTTTTCTTTTTTCGCTTTAAATATGACCAAAGCGCTGTAACACTGATAAACAGCAACCCGAAGGCCGTAAACAAAACCAAAATCCAATTCCATATCCCAAATTGCCCCTGATGAAAAGCCATAATCCAAAGTCTGGCTTGCATTAAAGCTCCAATATCTTCCCAGGTGCCATGGTATAATTCTTTACCTGAGTATTGATCATAATGAAACATATGCATTTTTTACTGAATTATTTCGGTAATAGCCTGTAACCCGTTGTTTTAGAGTTCTGATTCCAATAATGATTTAATGCCAATTTAGTTCTGTAAGCATTTACCTTACGATTGGTAAACGTTTCATTAGATTCATAATTCTGACTGAAGAAATCATTGCTATCTATGGACTCGTCATGTCAAAGTAATAATCAACCAATGAATTACGCCATACCAATTCACCCTATATGTTGATTCATAAATCACCCGAATCATTCCTTTATTAAGCTGTTAAATGATAGAAAAAACAAGCGCTTAGGATTATAACTTTTCAAAGGTCAAACGTTGAGAACTTCGGTCATACCAAATAAAACCATTTTCTGATAATACATACTTGACTTTATAACCGTTCATTTCTCTCAAAATATCAGTTTCGCGTTTTTCCCCATCATACCAATAACCGACTTGAATTAACTGTAATGAATCAGCTGCATAATTTACCTTATACCGAAACATATGGATCATTCCATAACCAAAAGCTCTGTTTTTAGTGAGCGTTAAAGTATCCTGATTAAAATTCAATGTGTCAACAAAACCGCCTGGATTGATCTTTCCGTAAAATGTTCCCTGAATTCTAGTCGTATCTTGTGCTTGAATGAGATACACGCTTTGTAAAAGTAGAAATGTGAATATAAATCTCATGATTTGATGACTTAACAACAATCTTTCCAAAATTGAAAATCTACTCAAATGTAGCTATTTATGTATCTGATTGCTATCCTTAGGAGCTTGCTCTCTGCTATTTAGTCCATAATCACGTAAAATATGACCTACCCTTATTCTATAATCTAAAAAAATATGATTTCTCCCTTTTGCCTGTCCAATACGATGTTGTTCCAGGTTTCTCCACGCTTCAATTGCTTGTTCATCACGCCAAAATGAAAGAGATAGTACTTTTTCGGGATTTTGCAGACTACTAAAGCGTTCAATAGAAATAAATCCGTCTATTTGATACAATAGAGGCTTAAGTTCCGCTGCAACATCAAGATAATTTTGCTTTTTACCGTCCTGGATTTGAACTTCAAAAATTACTGCAATCATAATTACTTTATCATTTGTCTAAATGTGAGATTGATACGTGGCGTTTTAACTTTCTTAGTGGTCGCTACCCGATGCACCCAGTGCTGTTGCATTTCTCCACGCATTTCCAATAAATCGCCATGGTTTAACATAAATGCTTGTTGATATTTAGTTTCTCTATGTTTTACCACAAATTTTCGGGTTGCACCAAATGAAAGTGATGCAATAGATCCATTCGATAATAGATCTTTTTCATCATCGCTATGCCATGACATTCCTTCTTCTCCATTGTGATATAAATTCAACAAACATGAATTATAGGTGACTCCGGTTTTCTTTTCAACTAGAACTTTAAGTTCTTTCAATATTGAATTCCAAACCAAAGCTTTACGATGAATTTTGGAATACGTGTACTCATAAGGTTGATCGGCATACCATGCGACTTTACGTTTGGTTATAATATGTTTTCCATAGATAATGGCTTCATCATTTTTCCATTCTAAACTATGCATCAGTTCATTAAAAAATACATCGGATTGCTGCATAGTAAAGATATTCCCCCAGTAATACACTTCTCCATGATATGGCAGCCAATTCTTATTAGAATCAATCGTTTCAGGAAATAAATCCATCTTTAGTTCTTTCTTTTGAAACAGTCCAAAGTATGATCGTTGACCATTCCAATAGACTGCATATATGAATACATAATAACCGGACCAACGAATGACATTCCGCGCTTTTTTAAATCTTTAGAAAGTACTTTTGCAATCTCATCCGTTACTGGCACATCCTGTGCTGTAGAAAAATCATTGATCATAGGTTTATGATTTACATATCGCCATAAATACGCACTAAAACTACCATATTCTGCCTGTATTTGTTTAAAGACTTGCGCATTACGAATTGCAGATTTTATTTTTAGCTTATTTCGAATAATACCGGAATTATTTAAAAGTTTGGCTTCTTCTTTTGAACCATAATTCGCGACTTTGTCTATGTCAAAACCATCAAAAGCCTGTCTGTAGTTTTCTCGTCTTTTGAGAATCGTAATCCAGGAGAGTCCGGCCTGAGCACCTTCCAAAATCAGCATTTCAAACAAAGTATGGTCATCATACTTAGGTACACCCCATTCCTGATCATGATAGTTCTGATATATCGGGTCATTGGAACACCATTCACATCTCTTTATATTTTGTTTATTTTCCACTCCTTATACTTAACTCTTAAACAATGCCCACATGGTCTATATCCATTTTGTAAAGCGTCTCTTTCACTACTAAAAAACACTCGGTTTACCCTAAGCATTCTTTTTCCCGATGCGCAATTCAACAAACCATAAATCTTCAGTTTTTGATTTCCAGCAAATTGAATTTCTCTGGATTTAATTTTCCCGAGCATTTCAATTTTATGGATATCATTATGAAAAATCATGGTTCAATTGCGCAGCCTCCCAACCAATAATTGCCTTTTTACGAATAGGATTCCAGCGATAACCTCCAAATTTACCTGAAGACTGAATCACACGATGGCATGGAATCAAAAACGCTACGGGATTATTTCCTATGGCTGTACCCACCGCTCGTGAGGCATTAGGCTGATGAATCTTCTTTGCAATCACCCCGTATGTGGTAAGCTTTCCCTGAGGAATTGACAATAACGCTTCCCAAACCTTCAATTGGAAATCTGATCCTTTCAGATGGAGTTTTATCTCGTTGAGTTTACTCCAATCGTTTTGAAAGATGAATAAAGCATCTTGCTGCATTTTATCCGCTTTTTGAACAAATATTGCGTTAGGAAATTCCTTTTTTAACACATTCTTCCCCTCTTCTTGAGACATTATAAAAGACATAAAGCAAACCCCTTTTTGCGTAGCAGCTACCAAAATATCTCCAAATGGTGTTTCTGCAAAACTGTAATGAATAGTGAGCTTTTCCCCTCCATTTTTATATTCTCCAGGAGTCATCCCTTCAATATTTACAAATAAATCATGTAATCTTCCGGTTCCCGACAATCCTGTATCTAAAGCTGTATCAAATAAGGATTTACCAGATTGTTCCAATATGTTTTTAGCATAATTAACACTTAAGAACTGAATATATTTCTTAGGTGAAACACCTACCCATTCGGTAAAAATCCTTTGAAAGTGATATGGACTCAGGTTCATATGAGTCGCAATCTCTTCAAGAGATGGTTGTTCTTTAAAATGGTCATCTAAATACTGAATAGCATTTGCGACCTTATCATAGTAATATGTGCTATTCTCTTTCATATTCATATTTATTGTGATACAAATGTCCTTTATTTTAATCCAAGCCAAAACCCGAATCTTGCTAAGAATTTAAGCAAATTATTACATCTGGTTTTAGCCCTTTCATGTATTCATGCACTTTCTCAGTTATTTATGTGCATTGCTCATATTTTTTTGAGTACCCGAATCACATCCTCCACTTTTGAACTGAAATTAAGTTGTTGATATTAAGACATTACGTATGCGTATCCAGTATTAGTTTTTGTAGTTATTCACTCATATATAGTGTGTTAATGTCAGCTTGGAATATCCTCGATCTCATGGTTTTATAATTGGTGTGATTTACAATCCGGTTTTATGATAGGGGTTTAAAATATGAGTATTATGAGGGTATTCCATTTTGAAAACAATAATTTTAAAAGCACAAATCAAATCTCTGTACTATGAAAAACGAGAACAATTACCACGATTATGTAATTAAAGATGGCCAGTTTATTGGTGATTTTGAAAATATGTACCGAGATTGTCCTGATCCCTGGACGCAATCCACACAGCCCAATAAATACGCAAGAACTGCGGGGTTGATTCATATTAAAAACTTTGGAATCCAATCCGTATTGGAATGTGGTTGTGGTTTAGGGTATTATGCAGAATGGATGTATCGGGACACCGGAATTCTCCCTAAAAGTCTTGACTTGTCCACCGTAGCTATTGAAAAGGCTCAGGGTTTGTTTCCACATTTAGATTTTGAAGTAGCTGATATAGTAAAAGACCTTGTGAAATATCAAGATTATGATTGTGTTCTTTTAAGTGAGATTATCTGGTATATACTTCCAGATTTACAACAAATATTAGAGGTTTTAAAAACACATTTTAAGGGCAAGTACTTATTGGTTAACCAGATCTTTTACAAAGGACAACAAAAATATGGTGTAGAATATTTTACCTCTTTATCCGAATTTATTGAATACATCCCATTTGAAGAATTAGGTCATTGTGAAGCAACGCTCCAATCAGACTCTACTATAGAGTCCTCTGTGATTTTCAGAATCAATTAATTTAATGAAAGTCAATATTTTCAAATACACATTTGTCGTGTTCCTGGGTATACTTCCATTTGGAACAAAATCTCAATCAAACGAGTCGCTGGTTGAAATGCATAGATTGGCTAAACTAAATTCAAGAAGTTCTAATTACATCTCAACACCATTAAATGCACCGTTACATAACGAATCAAATACGTTATTTGAAGCCGGGATATATGCCAACTTAAAATTGATCAACAATTCACAAGATCCTAATAGTTTAAAATACAAATATGCTGACTTTGATTTCAATATGTTTTTGACTCTCAGAATGTATAATGAGTTTTCTTCCCCCATCTACCCATTGAATTATCAGCCAGGATTTAACTATATCAAGTTCTTTAAGCCCAACAAAAACACATACAGTTATCTGGATTTTGAGATCAAGCATTTATCTAATGGCCAGTCAGGTACATTTTATCGTCCAGAAACGGATTCATTTAATCTCGCTACCGGAGATTTTTCAACGAATTACTTAAGTGTTAAATACACCAGGATTCATAAAATAAAAGATTTTAGACTTTTTCAGACTTATGGTTTTAGAATAGATGGAGGCATCCCAAATTCTATACTTTCCTTAGAGAGTGAATTAAAACAATCTTATGGGATTTATAGACTCATGGCTGATTTCCAGGGAATCAGCCCCTCCTTCTCTATTCTAAAATCTGATAAACAGTTTCTCCTTATTGGTCGGATTGAAAACACCTATATTTTAGGCGACTTATCTGAATATCATAGCGAACAGAAATATAGATATAGCTTAAAAGCTAAACTCTCATTATATCCTGCAGAAGGTATCCGCTTTGGTGGCTTTATTCAGTATTATACAGGACGTGATTATTATAACGTTAGATTCATCAACAATATTAGTGTTCTGTCTTTGGGGCTCACCTTTAACCTTTAGTTCTTTACAATTGATGTAAAGCCTCCATAAGTTCCGATTTATGATTCCGACTCACTTGTAACTTCACATTACCCTGTAGTTGCACCATATTTCCTTCAATTGACTTAAAATGATCCAGATTTATCAGGTATGATTTATGAATCCGGATAAAACGATATGCGGATAAATCTTTTACAATCCCTTTCATTGTGCGCAAAACCATAAGCTTTTGATGTTTGGTGAATACGTATATATAATTCCAATCAGACTGCACGTATATGATCTCATCAATCAAAACTTTAATAAGCTTCTTATCTACTTTTAACATGATAAAATCAACCTGATCTGCCCTTTTAGGAGACTGCGCTAAGGTTTTTAGTTTAATCTGTTCAATGGCTTTTTGTGTCGCTTTAAAGAAACGTGAAAATTCAACTGGTTTTAATAAATAATCGGTAACGTTCAGCTCATATCCTTCCATCGCATATTCCGAATAAGCCGTAGTAAATATGACTTCAGCATTAATGGGTTTCAGCTTTAAGAACTCTACTCCTGTAATATTAGGCATTTGAATATCCAGATAGATCATCTGCACTTCATTCATTCGATCAAAATTGAAAAACTCCACGGGTGAAACAAATGAACCTAACCATTCCAATTGATCTACCTGTGAGATGTAGTTTTCCATCAATTTAGTAGTGTGTTCTTCATCTTCAATTACCACACATTTAATCTTTGTCTCACACATCTACTTTGATCTTTAGGTTTACAACAAAAACTTCATCTTTCGTAATATTCAGTTCAGCCCGGTCTTTGTAAATGAGTTCTAAACGCTTCTTAATGTTTTCCAAACCAATTCCATTATTATTCAGGATTTCCGGCTGTGTTTTGGTTGAAATAGAATTCTCTACCTTAAATTTAATGACATTACCAATCGTACTCATGTTGATATTCACCCAGGCATTTGAATCTGTGGTCACCTGACTATGTTTAAATGCATTTTCGATAAAGGGTAAGAATATTAAAGGTGCTACTGTCAATTCTTTTTTTACGCCACTATAATCAAATTTGATATCCTGTGTTTTCTTGATTTTAAACTTTTGGAAATCTACATAATATTCAATGTACTCAATTTCCTTATCCAATCGAATAAACGGTACATCCGTATCATAAATCACGTAACGCAGCATTTTAGATAATTGCATGATTTTATCAGGCGTACGATCATCTTTTAAATATGCGATTGAATATATGTTGCTTAAAGCATTGAACAGGAAATGCGGATTGAGTTGTTTTTTAAGCTCAGTAAGTTCAGATTCTTTATTTAACGCAATCAATTTAGATATAGCCAATTCATTTTCCTTGTTCTTTTTAAACAGGTAATGTGCCCAGCTAAACATCATGGAGATAGCCACAGGGAAAACTGGCATGAATTTCAGTAATATAACGGCTATGTAATGTTTCTTTTCTCTTTCTACGATTTCATGAGGATCTAATAATGAAATGTTAACCAAAAAAGAAGCTATATTCAATCCAATGAATAAAAAGACCAAGGAATATTTCTGTTTGTCATTTTTCTCAAGTTGTGCATAGAGTCGATTACTTACTCGAAATGCAATAACCAAAACAGATGTAGAAAATAATGCGCGACTAATTCTGATCCACAAATCCAGATGTAGATCCTTAGCCAAGTACAGTAGGAATAACAACAGTATTATTCCAATACCCAGACCATTTGTTTTAAAGAATTCTTTAGATATCATACACTATTCCATCCGAACTTTACGATTCAGATTACTTAAACATACGAATATCCTTTATATTACCTTTTAAACCCGATAATTTATGAGGATGTGTTGAAAATAACTGAGAATCGGTAAAACGAAACTTCTCAGTGCATTTTATAAGGATTCTGCAAGCTCTTTAATTTGTTTCAGCATTTGGCCCAACATCTGTTCGGTATGACATTGCCCGTCCGTATTTGCAAAACCTTGTTGTTCCCATTTAAACCAGACTTTACCACCTCCAAGATCTTCAATGAAGTAATTGACCAACGCATAATTCTCCGGTAAATCTTCTAAACCGGAAAAACCACTCCAGTAATTATATTTCAAAGTTTGGTTTTCAATATTGACCAACACATTCCCTTTATCCTGATATTGCTGACCATTATAAGCTCGCTGAAACAATATTTTGCTTCCTACGTTCCAATCTGTTGTAACTTCTGTTCCAAATAAATAAACTTTTACATATTCCGGATGAGTTAATACTTCCCATACCTTTTCGGGTGTAGTTTCAATTTCAATACCGCTAGATGCGATTAAATTCTTATCTATCATTTTTCTATTTTACCTGATCATATACATAACCGTTCATCTCAGCAAATTCTTCAACGGTTTCCATTCCCAATTTTTCTCTACGTTCATTCACATGAGCAACATCCTCTATAGGATATATTTTAAACGTTTTGGTTTCCTGATCGTAAAGGGATTGGGTGCCATAGATTTGATTTTTTTTATTTCGCATTAAAACCCGATCTTCTAAAAACGCTAAATGCCATCCTTGCGAATGACCCGCATCTACAGAAGCTCTTAATAATGGCAAATACTTTTCCTGAACTTCTAATGGCGCGTGCTGTATGATCAACCAAAGTGACTGATTGGCTTCTTCTCCAACCCGATCTATTCCCAACCAACCATACCGATCTATGATTTGAGCAATTTCTTTTTCATTAATACTGTCTTGTTGATGAATGAGTGACCAAAAGTATTTTTCTTCTTGTGACCCGGCACCGAACCTTTTAGTTACATCCGGTAATACAAATCTTAAAGTCTGGTCTTTAAGATTTAAATCCATAAGTTGTTGAATCAGAACACTATCCGAATCTATGGTATCAACTATTTGATTCTTATCTTCTATTTCCTGATCCGGACTTTGCTCCTCTAAAGAACAAGAAAACAGTGTTAAAATAATTCCTAAAATTAAGACACTAAGTTGTTTCATTCGTTTTTGAAATTTTGGTTGCTGTACGTAATGCAATATCCATTGTCCACCAATATTTTTTAGCGCTTAATGGCCATAGTTCGGATAAAACATCGAACTGACCATAATACACCCATTCCCATGAAGCATAGGTACGAATTAACATTCTTAAACGAATTCGATCCTTGATTCGTTTAATTTCTTCAATACTAAAACCGTGTGCTGTTAATCTGTTCTGAATTCGTTCCTGTTCTTCTTCCTCTAATTCAGTATCCAGAAACTCCTCACAAATTAATGCCCAGTGATCTTGAAAATCAGCTTCTTTTTCTTTTAGTACCGAAGACATAATATCTTCATTGCTCAAACCCTTTAAAAAGATAATTTCATTGTGCTTAATCTTTGCTGTGATCGGAATCGTATTTAATCTGATTTCTTCAATTTCATCAAATGGTAAATCTTTTCGGGATTTTAAGAAACCTTGCTTGAAATAATATCCTTTAGGAAAATAAATATGGTCGTGCTTAATTATACAGTATGTTTCTTCTCGTATGGCTTTTATCCTTTGTTCAGTCCATTGATCAAGTTTATTTTGGAACGTAAATACCAATGCCGCTGATAAGAACAATATAAACCCGATCATTCCTTCAGTTGAAAAGCCTTCTTTGTATAGAATTATACCGCTTAAAACAGTAAATACTAAACTCGCTATGATCAGGAATATTCTCATTTACTCAGGTTCTGGGAATATCAAAGATACGATGATTATCGTTTAGTTATAGGTGTTTTAAAACCAGAACAAGAGTCTTATTCAGATAAGTTTACCTAAAATGATCTGGTTTTTCCCCATTAGCTGCGGATTTTACTATTTCGGTAATTCTCTTCTTTCGGGTTTCGGGTCTTTTAGCAACCGTGACCCAATACAACATCCCTTTTCTGATGGTTTTTGATTGGCTCTCAAAAAACTCCATTGCCGATTTATGTTTATTTAATGCACATCTTAAATCCTCTGGTACAATTAAGTTCTCTACATCATCTAATAATGACCAGGTTCCATTTTCTTTGGCTATTTGAATACTGTCAAACCCTGCCTTCATCATTAATTTTTTATCGATGAGTTGGGCGACTTTATCCTTATTCACTTTTGACCAGGTACTACCTGGCTTTCTCTTAGTGAAATATTGCATATACCTTTCCTTGTCGATTGTCTTTTTAGTACTATCAATCCATCCAAAACAAAGCGCTTCATCCACAGCTTCACTCCAACTCAAAGATGGTTTGTTCGTTGATTGTCTGTAGTAAATAAGCCAAATTGATTGTTTTGATTGATGGTTTTCTTCTAACCATCTCCGCCAATCAGCCTGACTTTCAGGATAAAATGTTTCTATTTCTTTTTTTGACATCTTTACTAAGTTAACTCTCAATCTATTGCAAAGAAACTAATTGAGGTTGTTTTTTTAAGATGGTAAACTAAATGTTTCTATCTGACAAATTGTGTCAGGGGATTAAAGTTAATGTTTAATATGAATGCTGATATTTCAAATTGGCTTGCCTACGGTTTTCCTTTAAGAGCCAAATTCCGAATGAAAAGCGCGAAATTTTCAATTGTTATAGCTTTTTATGACTTTGTATCTCAAGGAATATGTTGCATTAAGAATTTAAAAAAACAATCGAAAACTAAATACTTTGATATTACTCTTTCAAGAATTCAATCGGATTACCTATGGTTTTCCTTTAAGGTCCGAATTCCGAAAGAAAAGCCTGCATCATTACATGATGCCTTCTTTTTTCATTTCAACCCCTCTATGAAGTAAACGTCAATCGGTACTGAAATGAAAAAAGCCCAACACATCGTGTTGAGCTTTTCATTCTTAGTGACCTCGGCAGGATTCAAACCTGCAACCGCCACAGCCGTAATGTGGAATTCTATTCAGTTGAACTACGAGGCCCTGTAAGCGGGCGCAAAGATAGGTTTATTAATTGTTTTAACGATGAAAAAAAGTAGAAAAAAGATGCTAATTTTTTCCGTTTTTGGCTTTCTGCCTCTTTTTGTACTGTTTAGCCAATTGTTTTCTTTCAGCTTTATCATTTTGATCGAACTCTTTCCAAAGTTTTTTATTCGCTTTTTTAAGGTCTTTTCTATAATTCTTAAGCCCTACGCTACTGGAAACTCCAGCCAATTCTATTCTTACCAAGTAGTTAATCCACCCCTTTCCAGTAATTCTTTGGAAATACAACGGCTGCCTTCTCTTAAACGGATGGTACTTGTTTTTTGACTTGATGATTGTATTGCCAATCATACTTCTCAGTTTGGTAGCAAAGCCCTTATTCTCATGCGTAATTTCATTCAAGAAAGTAAACTTAAAGTCATCATAGTATAGACCCATCTTCCCTCCAGCAATACTATCATTGCCAATAACACTCATATCCATTCGACTCACCATCCCACTGTTTATCGTAGCAGAATATACCGGCTCTACATAACGATTAATCATAGTTGCGTCAAAAGACCCCAACGTACTGGACATTTTAAAACTATTAATCGGACTCAGCATATTATATTCTAAGTACAATGTCAAATCAGATGTATCCAGAAAACGACTGTCCATGGTAATCATTAAAGTAGAGTCCTTCAGCAACATAGCAGTATCATTCGTCACGTTATTCGCTGTGATATTCATTTCAGTCAGCAATATACTTCCCGGTTTTCTTCCCTTCTCAGGAAACTCTTCATACGCAATTTTTGCACGTTCTACGATGATGCTATCCAAAGTAATTGGCATTTTCAACTGCTTAAATTTCTCGGGAATAATCGCTTTATACTGATATGGCGGTTCCGGAATACGCTTGTCTTTCAAAATGGCAACAGAAGGCTGTATCACATTTAATTCTCCACCTTTAACCTTTTGGTTGTAGATCAACCCCAAATAATCCAAATCTCGTGCTTTCAAGCTTTTTAAACTGATATTAAACACATCCTTTTGGTATCCTTTATGTAATGCGTATTCATAACGACCTACAGTAGGAACAAAACTCAGTCCTTTAAGCTCTAAATCTTTACTTTGGGTTGAAAATTGAAAACCATCCGCTCCCAACTCATACAGTCCTTCATCTACAGTAGTGTATATGTTTTCTACATCTACATGAATGTCATTCGTCCATAATACACGATTCGAATCTATCTGCTCTCCTGGAGTTACATGAAATGAATCGACCTCCAAATTAAAGTGATCCATCTCCAAAGGCGCGACAAAGTTATTGTTATGAATTCTCATTTGAACATCCATCTGGTTCATCGAGACATGGTGTACTTCTATTTGATTCACACCACCAAAATCATCCGGGATTTTAGTGGGTAATTGAAATGGCTTCTTTGACTGGTATTGTTTTCGATACCAATCTGCTTCTACCATTCCATGACTGGCAACAATCTGATCTATTTCGATCTTAGATTCTTTTAAATAGCCATATATATTAGGATTTTGAAAATCAATGAATGGTAAGTAAATACTTACTTGAGAATTCTCAATAACACCGTTCTGCTTCCAATTGTTATAATAAACACCATGAACTTTCAGGCTATTTGGCCTAAACTTATAACTAAGACTATCAATATGGTGGCAATATTCAAATCCCGGAATCTTATATTCTAACTGACTTAGATCCAATGAAAAGTCATTCGCCCATAGAAAACGATCTGGTGTCCAGTCCGACTCCTGAGAAATCATCCAATCCCAAGATCTTAAATTGAGTTTGTTGACGCTCACTTTTGTTTCATTTTGTAACATGGTGATTCGACCATTTTGTACATCAAAACTTTCCACTTCAATCGCAAAGACATCACCATTCATAAATGTGGTAGATAGACTTCTGGGTAACTCGAACTTTTCCGTACGCTTCTTTTTCTCCTTTGGCATGGTTAATCTGAACATCGGCTTATCTAAAACTACATCGCCCACATGCAATGTATCAGAATAGCGATTTTCAAACGTATGGAAATTCTCAATCGTAATCTTTGGTATAAAAGAAACCATACTCATTGCAGAATCCGAGATCTTCTTCCCAGGGATTGGGCGAACGGTAACTCCCGAAATCTCTAAAGTTGAATCATGTCTACGCTTTAGATCTTCAATAGTCAACATATGACTCTTCTCTGTAAATGGAATCATAACACGGTGTAAACCATAGGTAATAGAATCAGAAAGGAAACTGAGCTTACCATTCCTTAGCTTATCCTCTCTAGCTGATAATTTATGCGTTTGCAAAAAGCCATCTGAAAACTTAGCTACAGAAACACCCTTCCTCTGTAATAAAACATCTACATCGTGAATATCTACATTATCTAAATCAATAGATTCCAACGACACTAGAAAATCTACAAATGTTTGCGAAGAATCATTTTGGATAGAATCTACCGCCAAATGATTGATTTTGGCTTTTACATCGTGCATATGTAGTAAACTCAAATCAATTTTTTTGATTTTCTTCAGACGATGAAAATTAATCCCTTTTACTTCAAAAGTATTGGCTTCGATCTCGGCTAAAGTCTTTAATCTACTGCTATCCTTTACGATTGGCTTCACATCCAGATTCAATGCCAAAATATGCCCATTAACTGTATTGATTTTTACTTTTTTAGCATTTAATCCATGTTGTCCTTTAGCCAAATACAGGTGTACATCTCTTAAGTTTAAACGCGCATTTCTGGACCATAAAAAACGATCTTTACGAATGGATTCTTCATTCAATGCAAAATGATCTAACTGGATATCAAACTGTCCTATCTTGTGATTACTCAGCTTATTCTGCGATGTTAAAATCTGAACTTTTCCTTGCTCGATATTTACCTTTTTGATACGGTAATCTTTAAAGTCACCGTGGATAAAATCCGCAATATCAAAGGCTGAAATCTCATTTCGATTCCCCTTGTTAATGATTTGCAATTCAGGAGTTAATACCCAAACACTCTCTAGGTTTATTTTTTTATCCTTTATGATTTCCTGAGGATCAACCCCAGTCATTTTTAAAGCAGCAATCTTAACCTTTGTACGCTCGTTGTCCCCTCTTTTTTTACCCGTTAAAACCGCCTGATCAATCTCGAGTATACTATCATATGTTGAAAATGATAGCACATTTGCTTCTAATAAATTTCCTCCCGGCAAATCAAATGCAGGCTGATTAATAGATACTTCTAAACCGGAAAAATCTGGATAAAACTCCTTGGTATTAAGATCTCCCGAATCCAGCACAAAATCAGCAAAATCAAGATTTAAACCTGATATTTTTGCGGTATCATTTGGACCATATACAGCTCTCAACTGCGCATCATCTATATGAAAGGTATTTAAGTGAATTTCATCAAATATATCTAACAATACTTTTAATGCGCGGTTATCTACCTTCGGTTTGGCAGAAGGTTTAGGATCACGTAAATGCACACGTGCATCCAAATCAGGTGCTGACAACAAAATCGAATCAATATCCAGAATATTATCGACATAAGCTTTTGAAAAGTCCAACCCGGTAATTCCTACATATGGAACATGCAGGTCGTATTGATTAAAAGTTTGATAATTCTGCTGGCTCTCAGCATTTTGATTCGTGTCCAATACCGAATTATAAATCTCAATTGAATTGGTCGAAGTGGATAGATTTAAACTATCAAAATGTAAATGATGAAGCTGATCACCGATACTTAAGTTCTGGTCTTTAATCTTAAGTTCAATGGATTCAGTAAAAAATATATTGTTGTTTTTCGCTAAAGCGGTCGAATCAATGTGAATATTATTAATCCCAAGTGATAAATCATTTATGGAAAACTTTTTGGGTGTTCCGTTATAGTCCTGAACATAATCCATTTTGAGGTGATTCACCTCAAAATAATCCACTTGATAAGATTTAATAAATCCTTGAACTAACTTATATAAATTCCCTGTACGCCAACTAAATGTAACTCTTCTTTCAGGCTTTTTTTTCTGGATGATTTCAATCTCTGGACTTTCGATTTTTACCTGAACAATGTGCAGCGCTTTTTCAAAATAAATCCCTCTCAAATTTTCCAGTTGCACATCTACTTCATGCGCTCCAAAAGTGAAATCATTCACCTCACTTTGCTTCTCAGGATGGAGTGGTTCGTAAGTAAAATCTTTCAATTTTACCGAAATGGTAGACCAATCAAACTCTAAATCTTCATAAGAAATCGTATACTTTCCGTTTGATTTTTCTTCAACTTGCGCACGAATTACATCACCAACGATATATTCCGTCAGCCAACCAAAGCCAAAAACCGAAAGTATCAGAAACAGTAAGATAGCACCCCACTTCA
The DNA here is from genome assembly GCA_024398135.1 of bacterium SCSIO 12643. NCBI lineage: Bacteria > bacterium SCSIO 12643. The sequence continues at coordinate 3,878,927 of CP073750.1, read as the reverse complement.
AAAACTTTCTTTTTGAAGAAGGCTTACCTGACTCTACATCAGATGTTTGATCTAAATCTTTTTGCGATGATGAATCCAAACTGAATACGCAATCAAATTGTTAATAATTCCTTAATAAGAATTGCTAATATAGTCTAACAGAACCAATGGACGTATAAGAAAATTTATTATTACGAATATCCATTTTTTAATAACTTATCTCCAAAAACTTGAGACGTATTTTACGTTCAATTTCATATGATCATTCCGACTTAAAACAGCTCGAATTTGTGTTAAAATTCCTTCTCTCTCATTTCATTCGCTTAAAATATTGAGGGCTAAAATCAACAACAAATATCACTTTACATAAATAACCTTAAGTTACTTACCAATAAATGAATAACACTTCTTTCAAAATTATATTTGGCACCAATTTAGTGGTAAAAATGGCTATTTTACAATCGATATTTCACAAACCACTCTCTATATTCTCATACTAATCTCTTCTCCTAAAAAAAGGACCTAAATAACTTTTTAACAACTACACTTATTAAACATCTGCCCTACCCTATTGTATGATAATTTCATGTGCATTTTTTCACATTCAAACATCAAATATGGGTGTACATTCTATCTTGAAAATTGAGGTTATTAACAATTTCTCATAATTCGAACCTTCTATTACTTTACCTCTTTTCAAAATGATTATTAACCAATTAAATCAGGTGTTTACAGTAATTAAAATAAGTTGAATCCACGTCCGATTTGTGTGGATTAGTTTTTAGAATCAATCTAAATTTATAAAGAAAAACTCGTTTTAATTCTTTATTATTGACCGACAACTCCATATTAAATTTAACATCCATGAATTTTAAGACACTCTTGGTTGGATTTCTTTCCATCATTGCTCTAAACACGTACTCTCAGTCAAAACTCGTATATATGGCTTCTGGCGATGCTATTGAAAAGGGTAACAAAGCCCACGACAAAGAGAATTACAAATCAGCTTTGAAGTACTATGAACGTGTACACGAAGGTGATACGAATTATCATAGAGCACAGTATGAAATTGCATTAACCTATTATGCTATGGAAGATTATCAAAAATCAGTTGACCTATGTTTGAAAGAACTTAAAGAAGACAACTACAATGCTTTTGAATTTTATAACCTTCTTGGAAATGCTTATGATGAGATGGATCAGTCTGAAAAAGCTATTGAAACTTATACCGAAGCAATTGAGACATACTCCACTTATTACAGATTGTATTACAACCGTGCATTGACGTACGAAAAAATGGAAAAGTGGCAGGAAGCTGCTGACGACTACCAAAACTCAGTTCGTTTAAATCCATTCCATTATCAGTCGCATTATAAATTGGCAGAAATTGCTAAGGAAGAAGGAGAGTATACAAAAGCGATGTTATGTTACAACTCTTTCTTATTGATTAATGCAAGTGGAAACCTGGAGTTTTTAGCAGAATACAATGATTACTTAAATGATGCGTATGATTCATCTCCAAAGAACATTAAATTGTCAACAGATGATTACAGCACCATAGATGAAATTATTCTTTCTAAGGCTGCGTTAGATAAAAAGTATAAAACACCTAACAAGCTTACTCTACCTTTCGTAAAACAGAACTATTTGTTGTTTCAACAACTGCAAAGTCGTGAATTGGGAGATGGATTTTGGGATACTTACTATGTGCCTTTCTTCTTAAAAATCATGTCAAGTGACAAGTTCAATGACTATATCTATTACTCTCTTCAAAGCTCTACAGCTCCGGCTATTGTAAAAGTATTGACTAAAAACATCAAAAAAATCCAGGAATTCCCTGATTATGCTGGACCAATGTGGCAGGAAATGCACTCTGACCATACAGAAATGTTTGACGGGAAAGTTCAGGATGTACGTTATTTCTGGGCGGGTAGCTCTTCAGTAGAGGCTATTGGAAAAGTAAAAGATGGTGAGCCTGTTGGAAGATTCCATTACTACTACTCTTCTGGTAAGTTAAATGCTGTTGGACATTTTGATGATGAAGGAGAACGTGAAGGCTCATGGTTATACTACTATAGTAATGGTGCTAAATCAGGAGTAGAAATGTATAAGGAAGGAAATCTGGAAGGTTACGACTCTTCATTCTATAAAAATGGAACCTTAAAATCATTAGATTTCTATAAAGATGGTAAAGCCGAAGGTGAAGCCATCGCATACAACAACACAGGAACCCTTCAAAACAAGGTGACTTATACTAATGGTGAAATGACCGGTCCGGCCACATATTATTACCCAATTGGAATTCTTCGTTACGCGGTAAACTATGAAAATGAAGAATTGGAAGGTGAATTCAAAGAATTCTACGATGATGGCACGCTTTCTCAGGAAGTTAACTTCGAAAATGGGAAAAGATCAGGCAAAGCGTACGAATACTACAGAAATGGACAAAAAAGTGCGGAGCTAAACTACTTAAACGGTGAGTTAAACGGAATCATCAAAAAATGGTATCCGGATGGGACACTGGCTTCCGAAGGTGAATATAAAGATGGTATTGTGATCAACACACTGAAAGAATATAACCCTAATGGTTCTTTATCTTCTGAAGAAAACTTCGATGAAGACGGAAAGAAAAACGGAGAGTATAAAGAATATGATGATGAAGGTAATCTCAATATGGTATTGATCTTTAAAAAAGGTGATTTGGTTGCATACAAAATCTATCATAGAGATGGCACACTACTTAAAGAAGCTAAGAAAAAAGGTGGCGAGTTCTTATTTGAGAACTTCTACTCTGACGGCACGCAAAAAGCGGTTGGCGTATACCAACCAGGTGATATCGGGAAAAATGGAATCTGGAAATTCTATGATAAAAACGGTGTACTAAGTTCAGAATCATCTTATGCCAATGGAGAAATCAACGGAAAATCGAAATCCTTCTACTCCAACGGTAAAAAATATTCTACAACTAAATATGTAGACGGATTGGCAAACGGTTTATATGTACAATACTACAAACACGGACAAGTTGCGATGCAAGGAAACTACATTGATGACTTAGAAGAAGGTCAATGGATTTCTTATTTATCAGACGGTACAGTATCTTCTGAATTATTCTACATTAAAGGTGAGTTAAATGGCCCACAAAAATACTTCAACGTAGATGGCTCTCTGGACTTCATCGATTATTACAAAGATGGTGTAAATACAGCTTTTGAATTATTCGACACGACTGGTGCTTCTTATCAGAAAGTGACCATTACTCCTGATTCATCGTTATATGCCCCGGAATACTTTACAGGAGTTGCATTGCGTAAGTTCCATAGAAAAGCAAAAATCACTCATGGTCCATCTTCGTCTTACTATGGAAATGGTCAGATAAGTGTGAAAGGAAACTACTGGAATGGTAATGAAACCGGAGTTTGGGAAACATACTATTCCAATGGTCAGTTAAAGAGTAAAGGGAAATATATCCACGGAGACAAAGATGGTGATTGGATTTATTACCATGATAATGGCAAGAAATTACTAGAAGAAACATATGCATATGGTGATTTACATGGTAAAAGAGTTTGGTATCATGACAACGGTAAAAAAGATACCGAAAAGAACTTCGAACACGGTGTTGAAAACGGCTTAGCATATTATTATGATGGAAACGGTGTTTTACAACACATCCGTAAGTATTTCTATGGTAAGATTGTATCTTATTCCTACAATGGTAAAGACGGAAAACCTGTGGAAATGATTCCCATCACGAATGAAACTTGTGAGTGTAAATCATATTTCCCAAATGGTAAAGTATCACGTGAGTTCACTATGAAAAATGGAAATTTCTATGGCACATACAAAGCTTATTATGAAAATGGTAAAGAATTTGAAGTGACACCTTATGAAGCTGATGTGATTCAGGGAACCAAATATACGTATTGGGATAATGGTAAGGTTAAAACAGAAACTCCTTACACTGATGATGATGTTCAGGGAACTATGAAATACTACAGGAAAGACGGAACTTTAGAGAAAACAGAAACGTACGTTTTGGACAACCTTCATGGTTTAACAAAGTTTTACAACACCGCTGGAAAAGTGACCAAAACTTTGGAGTACTTTGACGGTGCGTTAATATCAAAATAAATATATGAGAAAACATATTTGCTCTACCCTAGCGATCTTCTTTGTATCCATTGCTGTCTTTGCGCAGCCGGAGGTTGATTTAAAAAAATATCAGGCAAAATATCCTGGAGTTCAAATGGTCGTTCTTCAGGATATTGAAGAACTGCATATTGAAAATCAAAAAGGAGAATTGGTCATCTATGAAACCTATTATACCAAAAGACAATATCTCACTAAAGATGCTGGACTATTTAGAGAAAGACAATTGTCTTTCTCTAGTTTCAGTAACTATCAGGATTTAGAAGCTTCCACTTTTGTCCCAAATGGTACGAAGTACAAAAAAATCAAGACAAAAGAATTTACGGAATCTGATGACCTGGAATCCGGTGTATTTCATGATGACTCAAAGATTATCAAGTTTGCTTACCAGGGGCTTCAAATGGGTGCGCAATCTGAGCTTAGCTATAGACGTAACATCACAGATCCGCATTTTTTAGGTCGTGGTTTTCTACAAGGTTCTTTTCCGGTTGAACATCAGATTTATCGTGTAATTGTTGATCCTGGAGTTGAAATGGGTTTTACACAGTATCAAATAGATCGAGATTTTGTTTCTTATCAAAAACGTGAAGAAAAAGGAAAAATCATCTATGAGTGGATTGTCAAAGATGCTCCGGTGATCAAAAGTGAAAAATGGGCACCAAACCCTACATACTTTACGCCTCAGGTATTACCAAGAGTAAAATCTTATGACAGTAATGGTGAAACCAAAAATGTTTTTAGAGATGTAGGTGACTTATTCAATTGGTATGAAACTTTGATTGACACCTTAAACTCTGACACTGACAACCCAATGATTCAATCTATTGTAGATTCTATTATTGATGGCAGCACAAGTGATTTAGACCGTGTAAAACGTGTATTTGAATGGACTCAGGAAAACATCAAATACGTGGCATACGAAGAAGGTTTAGGCGGATTTATTCCGAGGTCAGCAAAATCTGTCTGTACCAATAGATTCGGAGACTGTAAGGACATGTCAAGTACCATCACGCATTTATTGAAATATGCAGGAATTCAGGCGCATTTGACCTGGATTGGAACCAATGCTATTCCATTTACATATGACGAAGTACCTACTCCATCGGTAGACAATCATATGATTGCCACCTACATTGATAAAGATGGAAATTACTACTTCATGGATGCAACCGGGCGTTATATGCCGTTTGGGCTACCAAGCAGTTTTATTCAGGGAAAACAGGCTTTAATTCGCTTAGAAAAAGGAAAATTCGAACTTCATACCGTTCCGGTGGTTGATCCTGAAACGAACTTATTAACCGATTCCGTTTTTGCAACCATTAAAGACGGTGTTTTCACCGGAAATGCAATAAGTAGGTTTGGAGGCTATTACAAGCAAAATTTAGAATACAAACTGGAAGATTTAACCGAAGACGAAAAATCAAAATTCTTAAAAAGCTATTTAGTGAAAGGAAATAATAAATTCCTTCCTGAGAATTTCGTAGAAAAATATCCATACCCGGATAACCGCCCAATGGAGGTTTCTTACGATTTTACCATTGGTGACTATGCGATGACCAATGAGAATGAAACTTATGTCAACTTAAATCTGACCAACTATTTTAGTGGAGACAAGCTTAAAAAAGATCGGGAAACACCATTCCAGTTCAAATACATCGCTTTGTTCAATAGTGTTGTGGTATTCACGATTCCTGATGGATATACATTGGATTATGTTCCTGAGCCTATTGACATTGAAAATGATTTGATCGCTTTCCATTCCAGCTATAAAGTGGTAGGAAATCAAGTGATCTACACCATGACCTCAAACAAAAAGAAATTAAACTACGCTGTTTCAGACGTACAACTTTGGAATAAAAGCGTTAATATCATCAATAAATCACAGAAAAATGTTGTTATCCTTAAAAAAACTAACTAGAAATATTCTACCCGTATTATTTCTAGCCTCTGCCCTTTCCGTTCAAGCTCAGGATGATTTTGTCAATGCTGAATACGATTGGGATTTACAAATGCCTACGTTCAATATTCCTGATTCATTAAAGGAAGAACCTCAAATCTATTTTAAGAAACATCAAATTGTTGAATTTGGGTTTGAAGGTGATAATTTCATTCAATTAGAAGTATTACACGAAATCATTTGGGTAAACTCTGATGAAAGTATTGATGAAAACAATAAGGTTTATGTCCCAATGGGCAAAGGAACCGAAGTTGTATTAACCAAAGCACGTGTAATCAATCCGGATGGAAAAGAAACACTTCTTGAAAAAGATGATGTACTTGAGGTTAAAGACGAAGATGATAACGTTGCCCATTACTTTGCACTTAAGGGAATCGAAAAAGGGTCTTTTCTTGAATACTTCTACGTGATTAAAACATCTCCAAAGTATAACGGTCGAAGAAAAGTAGCACAAGAATTAGCTCCGGTTTTTGATTACCAGTTTGATTTGATATCACCTGAACATTTGGTCTTTGATACCAGAAGTTACAATGGTTTTGGAGATTTGGATGAAGATTCTTTTGATGAAGAACACCAACACTTAACTAAGTCTTTTGAATACATTCCAAAGTTCACTAAAGAAGATCAGGCCTATAACTTTCCGAATAGAATGGCTGTGGTCTATAAACTTGGCGAAAATACCGCCAACAATAATTCTAGTATTGTAAGTTATAGCAATGTGGGTAAGAATCTGGTTTCAGCTTACAGTGTGGGAACTAAAAACGATTTAAAAACCATGAAGAAGATGCTTAAAGAGGCGGCAATTGACCCTGCATCTTCGGAAGAAGATAAAATCCGTGGTTTGGAATATTATTACAAGACCCATTTCAGCATCTTTCAGGCAAGTGCTCCTGAGTTAGAAGATTTGGCTTTTGTATACAAAAACAAAGTATCCAACTCTCCTGGTTTTATGAAGTTTATGGCTTTGGCATGTGATCAATATGATATTAAGTATCAATTTGCCATGACCTCAAACCGTAAAAACATTGCATTTGATCAAAAGTTTGAGAGTTACAATTTCTTACAAAAATATTTAATGTACTTCCCTGGAATCAAAAAGTATATGGATATGGAAGAGAAATTCAGTACATTAGGTTTGGTAGACTATGATTATCAAGATAATTACGGTGTGTTCTTCAATAAAGTAGTGGTTGGAGAAGTCATTTCTGCAACATCCAAGATCAAGCCTGTAAATGCACCGGACGCTGAAGCTTCACATAGCGACATGGATATGATGGTAAAAGTAGCGGATGATTTCTCTACGCTAGAGTTTGACCTAACTACATCTGCAACTGGTTATAACGTTTCGGGAACACAGCCCTATTTTGGACTAATTGGCCCGGATGAAGAAGTTGAATTAAAGGAAACTTTAATCAAATGGGTAGATGAAGACATGGAACTTCAAGAAGTAAGTGCCGATAACACGGGTTACAAGCATTATGGTGTAGACCCATTAGTAATGAAAGGAAAATTCACTATCGATAAATACATCGTTTCGGTAAAAGATAAATACCTGATCAAACTGGGGTTATTTATTGGTCCACAAGCAGAAATGTATCAAGAAGGTGAAGCTAGAAAACTTCCTGTGGATATGGGCTTTAGAAAAAACTACCACCGTGTAATCAAATTCGAAATACCTGATGGTTATACTTTAACCAATCTGGAAACTTTAAATATGACTGTAGAAGCCAAAGAAAAAGATGGAACGGTTTACGCAGATTTCATCAGTTCATATACGATTGATGGGAATATTCTAACGGTGACATGTGATGAACGTTATCACAAAATCCACTACCCTGTGGAACAATACGAAGATTACAGAAAAGTAATCAATGCCGCAGCCGACTTTAATAAGATTGTTATCTACCTGGAAGAAGCTAAATAAAACAACAAACGAAAGGTGATTCAAAATATGAATCACCTTTTTTATAATTACAAATCATGCGGAATTTCTTCTATATCCTGCCACTACTCTTTTTCATAAGTTGTGAATCCAAACCCACAACCGAAAATGAAGTATATCATAACGAACAGTTTAACTGGACCATTCATTTACCGGATGGATTCGAAAAAGAAACTGAAGAAGAATGGACGAAAATGCAAGAAAAGGGTACTGAAGCGATTGAAAGTACTTTTGATCAGGAAATAGATAACATAGCGCAAACCATATTTGTCTTCAAAAAAGATGAAACCAATTACTTCGATTCCAATTTTCAACCTTTTAACCCGGAAATTGATGGAGATTACGTGACATCTTGTAAACAGGTAAATCTGGTTATCTATGAAACTTTTATGGCGCAAATGCCAGATATTCCATTGGATTCCAACTCTACTACTTTAATGATTGATGGACTGGAATTTCAACAATTTAATGTGGTGATGAATTTCCCGAATGGAATGAAATTAACCACACATATGTTTAGTCATCTTTTTGATGATCAGGAATTAGCCGTAAACATCATGTATTCAGATGCTGAACTAGGAAAAAAGATGATGGAAGCATGGAAAAACTCTAAGTTTCATTAAAACTTCAATAACACATTTATTCCCCTAAAAAATAGGACTTAGGTCACTGTTAATCATAGTTGAAATGTCGTACATTCGCAACCGCAAAAACAAGTGTTTAATTAGTTAATACATCAGATATGCCAAAAGGAATTTTTAATGTACCGATCCCAAAGAATGAGCCGGTAAAAGCTTATGCTCCAGGGAGTGCAGAACGCGATTCTTTATTGAAAGAATATAAAAAATTATATAACAGTCATGTAGATGTGCCAATGTATATTGGAGATCAACAGATTACTACTGATAATAAGAAAACGATTGCTCCTCCACATGATCACCAACATGTGATCGGATCATTTAGTTATGGAGACAAATCTCATGTTGAAGCTGCTATTGACGCTGCGTTAAAAGCAAAGAAACAATGGGCAGAATTAAGTTGGGAACATCGTGCTTCTATTTTCCTAAAAGCTGCTGAATTATTGGCTGGACCATTCAGAGATAAAATGAATGCGGCTACTATGTTGGCACAATCCAAAAATGTGATGCAAGCTGAAATTGATGCAGCATGTGAATTTATTGATTTCTTAAGATTCAACGTTCAGTATATGGTAGATATATACGGAAAACAACCTGAATCTGCTCCGGGAATGTGGAACCGTGTGGAGTACAGACCGCTAGAAGGATTTGTATTCGCAATCTCTCCATTTAACTTCACTTCTATCGCAGGGAACTTACCGGCATCAGCAGCTATGATGGGTAATACTGTAGTATGGAAACCATCTGACACTCAAGTGTACTCTGCGCAGGTGATTATGGAGTTATTCAAAGAAGCTGGACTTCCGGATGGAGTGATCAATATGATTACTGTAGATGGACCAGACGCTGGTGATGTGATCTTTAACCATAAAGATTTTGCAGGATTACACTTTACGGGTTCTACTGGCGTTTTCCAACATTTATGGAAAACCATTGGTATGAATATTAATACTTACCGTTCTTATCCAAGAATTGTTGGAGAAACTGGTGGTAAAGATTTTATCGTAGCACATAAATCTGCTCATGCACAGCAAGTAGCAACAGGAATTTCTCGTGGTGCATTTGAATTCCAGGGACAAAAATGTTCTGCGGCTTCAAGAGCATATATCCCAACTAACTTATGGGAAGATGTAAAAAATAGCGTCATCGCAGATGTGAATTCTTTCACAATGGGCTCACCAGAAGATACCAATAACTTCATCAATGCAGTGATTGATGAGCGTGCATTTGATAAAATTGCATCTTACATTGATTACATCAAAGCGCAAGACGATGCGGAGATCTTAGTCGGTGGAAACTATGATAAATCAAAAGGATACTTTATTGAACCAACTGTTGTAGTGACTAGCAATCCAAAGTTCAGAACAATGTGTGAAGAAATCTTTGGCCCTGTGATCACGATCTATGTATATGATGAAAATGATTTCGAAGCTACTTTGGATTTAGTAAACGAAACTTCAGAATATGCGTTAACCGGTGCAATCTTCTCTCAAGATAGATATGCTGCAGAATTGGCTACTAAAAAATTAGTAGATGCAGCTGGTAACTTCTATATCAATGATAAACCAACCGGAGCAGTTGTAGGACAACAACCGTTTGGTGGAGCACGTGGTTCTGGTACAAATGATAAAGCAGGTTCTGAATTGAACTTGATTCGTTGGGTATCTCCTCGATTGATTAAAGAAACATTTGTAACTCCGACAGATTACAGATATCCTTTCTTAGGATAAAATAGATATTCGTTAAAATAAAAATCCCTCTTCAAATTACTGAAGAGGGATTTTTTTATGCTTTAATAATTCGAATCTACTCATACAAGGTAGCCTCTTCTTCTTGTGTTTCACCTTTAAGGTCTTGATAAAATGCAGCCATTAATACCTGAGCGTAAGGGATTAAAAAGAAAAAACCAATTCCTAATGTCAGAATACATAACAACCCCAAACCTAAAAGACGTAACATCATTCTGAAGTATTTCATTTTGTAGCCATACATCATTTCCTTACTCTTATCAATAGCGTCCATAGGACCAATATTCGGATCATCAGCCATAATAAACATAGTTTGAGAATAAGAGATGCTCGCTATAATCCCAGGTATTATTAACAACAAAGACCATAAAATAATAAACAGTGTCATTAGCAGATATGCAGCTGCCGAATTCACGAAATTTTGAAACCCCTCAAATAAATTCTCTACACCCGCATCTTCATCTTTATAAATATTAAGCGCAAAAATGCTTAAGCCCAATGCCAACGGTCCGGATGTGATTAAATAAAGCAAACCCGCTGCTTCAAAGTATGATGTCAACCCCTGTAGAGCTGCGGAAATAATAATAAATATGAGGTGTGTTCCCACAGCCAAAACCCATTTCCCGTCTAATGATCTACGGGCTATTCTCATTAATTCAGCATTTTGTGTCATATTCCTGGTATTAATTTATTTCTATTCAACCTTGTAACTCTATAGGTGGTCATCGTCACCATTTTGAAAGTCTTCTATCGACTCTAAATCTTCTTCAATAACTCTCATGGACTCAATTGTGAAAAACAAAACCAACTCATTCTCGCTTAAATGGTCCAGAACCAAATTGTAATATTCCTTCCCTACTACTCCTTCTTTGATGACTCCTTTGACTGATTTTTCATTTATGGTCAAATTATATATTACCGCTCCCACCTTTCTTTTGATCTGTCCGCTTACGTTATATGACCTGGAAGACAAGTCAAAAGTAGCTTTGGTTCCCGCAGCATTATAAACTACTGCACCCTGAATAGTTTCATTCAAAAATTCCACATTCCATTTACGCGCACCACTCGCTACAGCTTGTTTGATTTCTCCTTTAATAGATTGGCCACCATAAGAAAGGTCTAAAGCTCTTTTATAATCTCTAATGTAAACCACCCCGGATAGCTGATTTGTTTTTCCGCTAATATCAATATGATATTTACTGACCGCTATATTTGGTTTAATTGTTCCAGAAACGGGCTTTCCATCATACATTACATTTTCAAAAACAATGCTGGTAGTCTTGGAATTTAACGTTCCGGTCAAAGTAACAGAATCTATATTAACTATGTTGGTATCCTGCGCCCAAATAGATACGGTTACAAATAAGAATAGTAGAATGATATAATTTCTCATTAGTATAGATTAGAACGAGCGAACTAAGATAATTCTTCACATTCTATTACGACTAATTCTTACCACTTATTCTCGATTTTAATGATCTAGCAGCCATTTTACTGCATAAGCCTTAGGATCATCTTCCACCTGAATATCCGGGTATACGGGAGACATGATTTCAAAATTTTTATTTGCGCCAATATCATACGTGGAACTTACAAATAAATAAGAACCTGAATTGGGCAATTTAAAAGTGATTTGTTCACCAAAATCGTTGGTATACTCCCCTGTAGGCATCCCAATTAATGTACATATTTCATAGGTTTTCACTGCATCAGCCAGGTAATTCGCACTTGAAAATGTCTTGGGACCAATTAACATACATACGGTTCCATTAAAATAAAGCTCGTTAGAATCAGGTTGCGTCATTTCATCATCAAATTCTTTGATTACCGATTGATTCGGACTACCAAGGTATCGGTCAAAAAACTCCTGATCCAGAAAACCTGCCCAAAGTTTTTCATTTTTTATTTTATCCTGTACTTCCTTACTTACTTTCCAATATCTACCATATGCTTGCTGGTATGGTTTTCGGGTAATATAATTTAACAACCAATCATTCAACTCAGAGTTTCCTCCACCATTTTCGCGAATATCTATGATTAGTTTATCCACCCCATTCTTTTGGATCATTGTAAACGTTTTATTCAAAAAACGCTTAAAAGCTTTAAGGTCTGCACACTGATTATAAGATAGATATCCAATATTATCCGCCAATATCTCAAAGGTATACTTCTCTTCCACTGTGCTCTCATTGGCAAATTTTTGGAATTCTTTAAGATCTAAGCCTTTACTCAAAACAACTTCTTTTCCATTCTTTAAAATCAAACGATATGGGGCCTGAACACGCTCTGTGAAAAACAAATACAAAGGGAAAATGGGTTCACAATAAGCATTTTTAAATGCATGAATCCCACCTTCACAGGTCATCGCTTCACGGTATAAATCTTCAACAGATTCTCCATTAATATGCGTAATCTCCATTTCTGAATTTACTTCATCGGTAGCCGATCTGGTGATCATAAAATTTCCGGAATCATCTAACTTACCGGTAAATGGCAAATACTCAAATGCTCTCAACTCCGTAAATAAAGCTCGATTCTTCCAACTTAATGCTGTATGCCCTCCACTCATTAACGCAGAAAGCTGCATTCCAGCCAGGACAAATTTCTTATATGAAACGGAGTCCTGAGTCCAATCCTTCAAAATGGAATCTTTAAACCTTATAAAATCATTAGAATCTGTTTTAAAATAAGCATCGTAATGAACGCTTTCTATGGTTTTGATCATAAAATTAATATCCTCTTTAGCCTTTGAAATAGCTATATAGCTTGTTTCCTGTGCAGATATTGAGTTAAAAAATAAACTTAGCAGTATGAATAGGTTCAGTTTGTTCATCTATGTTATTTATTCGGTTTATCATTCGATAGACCTACTCCGATAGTTAACAGTTGCATTTATTCTATAATAATTCTCAAAATGATACATCAACAAATTCGGTTTTCACATCAGCTTTAAGATGATTCATAACAAAACTCCATAGATTCAAAGGGTTTTCGAATCATAAGCTAATATATTAATTGTATTTTTGACCGTATATTTATTATTTTTTACATTCTATTTAAAACATCATCATGTCAAAAAAGAAAATAGATATCGATCATCTTGAAAAAGCGCCAAACGAAATTGAAAACATCTCCAAAATTCGTGATATTCTATTTGGGAATAACATGAACGAGTATGAAAAGAGATTTGAAAAATTAGAAACCAAACTGGCTTTATCTGTAGCTGAAAACAAAGCTGAAGCAGATAAGAAAATGGCATCGTTAGAAGCGTACTTCAAAAACGAAATCAAAATTTTGAATGAGAAACTCATTGAAGAAGAAGATGCACGCAAAAAATCCGATAAGCGTATTCTTTCTGATATTGAATCGTTAGAAGAATCATTTAAGAAATTCAAAGCATCTACTGCAGACAATTTCTCAGCTAATAACCAACAACTACTTAGTCTCAGCAACACAATGAGTGATCAAATGACTGAGCTTAACAAATCATTAATCAACCGTTTAGATAACAGCAGTAACGAGCTACAAAACAACAAAGTAGATCGTTCTTCTTTAGCCATGATGTTGACAGATTTAGCGTATAACATTGCTGGAGAGAATGAATCACCTAATGTTTTAGAAGACAAAAAATAGATGTCACAGGACAGTGAAAATATTGTCCCGCACAACCAAAATAAATCGTTAGATGAACTAAGAGAGTTAATTCTGGGCTTAAATCCGAATGAACTCCGGGTACTTCAGTCATGGTTGAAAAACCGTGATGCTTTTACTGAGGAAATCGGACGTATTTTACCTAACGCTGTGCTTAAAAGTATTCAGTTCAATGAACCGCTAGGAGAACGTTTATTGCCTGTAATTGAAGAAGCTATTTTTACCAGTGTTCAAAATAATCCGAAAACACTGGCAGATGCCTTGTTTCCTGTAATGGGAGCAGCTATTCGAAAATCCATTGCGGACACTTTTCGAGAAATGATTCAATCACTGAATCAAACTCTGGAAAAAAAATTCTCCTTTGAAAGAATCCTGTGGAGAGTTGAAGCTTTATTTTCAGATAAATCATATGCTGAAATCATCCTCTTAAAAGGAGTGAAATACAAAATCAATAGTGTTTTCCTAATCCATAAATCTACAGGTCTATTGATTCAGGAAGTCTATGCCAAAGATTTTAAATTCGATGATGCAGACATGGTTTCCTCTATGCTTACTGCGGTTCAGGATTTTGTAAAAGACTCTTTTTCAGAACATATCCAAACCAACGACACACTAGACACCATTAAGTTAAACGACTTTAATGTTTGGATTGAAAATGGGCCACTCGCCTATCTGGCTGTAGTAATCGAAGGTACACCTCAAGAATCTACCCGTGAATTATTTAAAACCAATTTAGAAGATATTCATGGTAAATATGCGCATGTATTAAATGATTTTGAAGGAGATTCTGATGCCGCCATCCCGTTAATACCTTATCTAAAGAATTGTATTATCTCGCATCAATCAGAAGAAAAACCTATTAATCATACCAAAGTGATTGTTTTAGCTTCCGTTTTAGCGTTTATTATTGGTGTCTGGAGTTTTTTCTCCATTCGGGATCAATATAGATGGAACGGGTTCATCAATGAATTAAAAGCGATTCCTAGTGTGGTCATTTTAGAACAGGGTAATGAATCAGGGCGATATTACGTCAAGGGAATGAAAGATGTTTTAATCAATAACTTTGGGAGATTAGCACTAAAATACCAGATAGATAGCACACAAATAGATTATAAATGGACTCCGTATTTTAGTATGGACCCTATTTATAGTTACCAACGTATTCTAAAGAAAATCACTCCCATTCACTCTGTTCAAACAAAACTGGTTGGAGATACTATATTTATTTCAGGTAAAGCACCTGATCATTGGATCTCTGAAACCAAAGAATTTATTGACCAACAGGAATATCCTGTGCACTTTAATCTATATCAACTCACAAATACCAGTGCAGATAGTATCCGGGCCATTGAATCAGATTTCAAAAAACAATTCATCGAGTTTTCATTTGGCGTTTCGTATTTGGTACCTGAGAATAAAGTGTTACTACAACATATTGTTTCTCAATTCAACAACTATCAAAAGTATACACCTACCTCCTACTTAAGCGTACAGATTGCCCCAGATAATTCCGGTTCCAAATCAGGTAATCTACAATTCGCAAAAAAGAGATTACGTTCTGTTTCCAGATATCTGATATCTCAAGGTATAGCAGAGCATTTGATCCAATTAGAAATTGATACAAATCAGGTGGTTCTCAGTCCACGAAAAATGAATTTTACGCCAATAAACACCAATAAATGATAAAAAAGAAAATATGTATCCTGGGTGCTTTTGCTGTTGGAAAGACCAGCTTGGTTGAAAAGTATGTTAAAAGCATTTTTTCAGATAAATACCACACCACTATTGGGGTCAAAACAGATCAAAAAGACCTGATCATAGATGGAAAAAATGTACGTTTAATTATTTGGGATATAAATGGTGAAGATGATTATCAACATGTACGTCCCTCATATCTCACAGGAGTTTCAGGCTTTTTATTGGTAGTGGACGGAACGCGTAAAGAAACGCTCAAAGTAGCCATGGATTTGAAAAATCTTGTTTTTAAAACGGTGGGTGCCAAAGAGTTTATTTTAATGATCAATAAATCAGATTTAAAAGATTCCTGGGAGCTCAACCCAAAAGATATTGAAACTATTGAAGAAATGGGCTGGAAAGTTGTTCAAACCTCTGCTAAAACTGGTGCTCAGGTTGATGAGACCTTTATTGCCTTGGCAAATTCTATCATATAATTGAAAAATGACCGATTCCGATAACGTAAATAAAATCACTACAATCATTACGGAACCTTGTGGAAGGGTTTTGGGGTCGAAAAATGTTTTTTCAGATACATTTAACTTTAAAATTGAAAAAGGAAACTGTATAGACGATATATTTCCATTTCTTTTTGGATTGTTTCCAATGACGCAAAAAGAACTCGTATTAAAAGACATGGCTTTTGAAGGTTTTAAAGGAAACATTATCCTTCAAAACAATTTAAAAGAAGTTTCTATTAGTTTTTACAAACAACCTAAGGAAGCATTGTTATGGGAACAAACCATCCAAAAGCACAATCAAAAAGAACTTATTGATCAATTGGTAATGAAAACAGATAAAGCGATTTTATCCAGCAACGTATTCGATACACTGGGTTTTATGCACTTCGAAAAAACGGATAAAGGATTTGTTTTAAATGGAAATATCCCGCATTGGTTTCAGGTTATATTTCCGCATTACAATTATAGCAGTCCCATATTTAATCTGGAGGAATTGTTTCCGTTTTTGGAAATTTTCATGCCAGACACACAGCAGTTATTTAATTCCGGAAAAGACGGCAAACTCTTATCTGGAATGTGGAGTGTTTATAACGAAGACAATACAGAAGAATTTATTTTACAAGCCACTGCAATACGTACTGATGAACGGAACTTCATCTTTATTGAAAACATTTCCGAGAGATTTCCGGATAAACATAAAAATGTTCAGATGGCACGTGAGATGTATCTAAAACATCAGGAACTGATTAAAACTGAAAAAAGCCTACGCAAACTATTTAAACATAGAGAACAGTTCATTTCAATTTTCTCTCACGATATCAAAGGTCCATTAGGAGGTGCATATTCGTTAATGAACTACCTGAAAAGAAAGGAAGAATTCATGAAAAACTTCAAACCGGATCAGGCAGAGATTTTCAATATGATGTATAAAGGTCTGGGAGATTTAAACGATTATGTAAATCGTCTGTATGACTGGTCTAATGTCCATTTTGGTAACATTGAACTGGACATATCCGAAGTGTCATTACATGATATATGTGTGAACTTAAAGTCACTGTTTCATGAAAAATTAGAAAATAAAAACCTGGATCTTGTTCTTAATTTTCCAGAGAGTATTTTGATACAAGTTGATCAGGCATTTTTTAAAAACGCGTTACATAACATCATAAATAACGCTATTAAATTCTCAAACGAAGGGCAAACGATTAAAATCCAAACGGTCACTACTCCATCAAGTTTAACCATACAGATCATTGATGAAGGAGTTGGTATTACCAAGAAGATTCAAAGTACAATTTTTGACTATAGTAAAAAACAAAGTCGAAAAGGAACTAAAGGAGAAAAAGGTACTGGAATAGGTCTTACGGTGGTGAAACGAATTGTTGATATGCACAATGCAACCATCAATATTGAGTCTGTTGTTCGAAAAGGTACCACCGTATCCATTACGCTTCCCCGATAAACTTTTATTCTATACACGTTAAATATTGAATAAGTCTTTCGTTTATTATATTTAATTTCATAGAACAATTATTAAAATTGCTTTATGAAGCGTATTACGGAACAGGAATCATTACATAAAAATCTGGACGAATTATCCGTTGATGAATTATTGCAAGGCATCAATCAGGAAGATCAAAAAGTTGCATTAGCCGTACAAAAATCTATACCTCAAATCAGTGCCCTGATTCAGGAAATTGTACCCAGAATGCGTGAAGGAGGACGTCTATTTTATATTGGGGCAGGTACCAGTGGGCGTTTAGGAGTTGTGGATGCATCAGAGTGTCCTCCTACTTTTGGAGTCGATCATGAAATGGTTATTGGCATTATTGCCGGTGGAGATTCTGCAATCCGTAAAGCTGTTGAATTTGCTGAAGACAGTATTGATGGAGGCTTCAAAGATTTAGAAGCATATAATATCAACACCAAAGATACCGTTATTGGCATAGCAGCATCAGGAACTACGCCATACGTGGTTGGTGCTTTAAAAAAATGTAATGACGTTGGTATCCTAACCGGAGGAATTACAAACAATCCAAATTCTCCTGTTAGCCAGGAAGCAAAATTTCCTATTGAAATTGAAGTTGGACCGGAGTTTGTTACCGGAAGTACCCGTATGAAATCGGGGACCTCGCAAAAACTGGCATTAAACATGATCTCCACTACGATTATGATTCAATTGGGTCGTGTGAAAGGAAATCGTATGGTGGACATGCAATTAAGTAACAACAAACTCGTTGACCGTGGAACATTGATGGTTCAAAATGCGTTAAATATAGACTACCAAACAGCTGAAAATCTACTTTTAAAACATGGCAGTGTCCGTAAAGCCATTGCCTCTCAAAACTCATAAATTATGACCGAAAACAATAAAAAACATTTAAAATCAGTACTTAATCATAAAACGTGGAATGAAATCAAAACCAATGATTCCTGGCAAGTATTTAAAATGATGTCCGAAATCGTTGAAGGATTTGAAAAACTAAGTAAAATTGGACCCTGCGTATCCATATTTGGATCTGCGCGTACCGAAAGCGACAATGAAAATTATAAAAAAGCAGAGCAAATTGCATTTCAACTGACCAATAAAGGATATGGTGTCATTACCGGTGGTGGTCCTGGAATCATGGAAGCTGCAAATAAAGGAGCGATTGAAGGTGCAGGCCCATCGGTAGGTCTAAATATCGATCTGCCACATGAGCAATCGCACAACCCTTATATTGATCAGGATAAACTGATCAATTTTGATTATTTCTTTATTCGTAAACTGATGTTTGTCAAATACGCACAGGGGTTTGTGGTATTGCCAGGTGGGTTTGGAACCCTAGATGAGTTTTTCGAAGCGATCACTTTAATTCAAACCAAAAAAATCGGCACCTTCCCTATTATTTTGGTAGGCAAGAAATTCTGGAGCGGAATGGTAGATTGGATTCGCAATTCGTTATTAGAACAAGAAGCTACCATATCTGAAAAAGATATGTTCATTTTTAAAGTAGTCGATACTCCGGAAGAAGCCGTAGCCGAAATTGACAAATTCTACAACGACTACTTGTTATCGCCTAATTTCTAGGTTTTACGCGGTTTACCTTATTAACACGGTTCTGTTTGTAATTATGAAACGGTAAAAGCCAATACAGCATAGTCATCTGGTAGATTTGTTAGCATACATCAACCATTTAGATTATGTTCAAAATATTGGCTTTTTCATTCAATCTACTCGCGCTCATTTTTTTCAACTTCCTTTTGGAAGATGTTACAGTGGACCAATCTCTACCGGATCGTGTTGAAGAGGGAAATGAATTTCTAGTAACGGTTACTATCGATAAAAGTACCATTACGGGATATGCCAAATTTCAGGTTTTACTTCCAGAAGGTGTGAAAGCTGAAAATGTAGAATCAGGGGTTGCTAAATTCAACTTCGAAGATCGAAAAGCCAAGTTCGTTTGGATGACTCTTCCGGAAGCTCGCGTATTTGATATACAATATAAGGTAATCGTTACTGATCCTAACATCAAAGAAGTACCCGTAGCCGGAACATTCTCTTATTTAGATGAAAATCAACGCATGACGGTAGATTTACCTACACGTACCGTGAAAATGGGTAAAGAAGAAATCATCGTAGAAGAAATCCCTGAAGCCGAAGTAAGCGTGACCAGAAATATTAAGAATGTATCAAATGACTTGTATAAGATCACTTTAGACATCCACTACTCTAATGTTTCGGGATTTGCAAAGATTCAGGATATTGTACCATCGAATTCAGATATCAAACCAGACCAATCTCAAGACGCGGTGTTCTCTATGTTAGATACCAAAGTGAAGTTCGTTTGGATGAATTTCCCTGAAGATCAAAACGATTTGTCCGTTTCTTATTTCATTGATTTATCTAACGCTTCAAGTAAGAAAATCAGTGATTTAGCCGGTGAATTTGCCTTTATACATGATGGAGAGTCCAGAAAAATTCAAATATCCAATCCCGGAGCTATTGATTTTGTAGACATCGAAACTCCAGAATTGGCAGATAACAACTCCGGTTCTGAAACAGAAGTCACCGAAGCTGTAGCTACAGTACCAGTGACTACAACTGATCCTGTTGATTTTGTGGAAGAAGAAACTCCGCAATCTAAAGAAGAAATAAAAGAAGAGACTACAAAACCTGAAAAAATCGAAAAAGTAGTTGAAGAAAAAACGAGCACACCTAAACCAAAAGAAATCCCTGTAACATCCACGCCATCACCAGAAAACGGGGTGGTATTTAAAGTTCAGGTTATGGCTTCCCATAAATCTGTGGATATTGAAAGTTACTTTCCGAAAAGGTTTAATTTCTATGATAACGTACACATGGATTCTCACGAAGGTTGGATGAAATATTTAACTGGTGGTTACAATACCTATCGTCAGGCACGTGATAAAAGAGAGGATTATAAAGCAAATTATACTTTTAGAGGACCATTTGTTGTTGCATATAACAATGGTGAAAGAATTACAGTACAAGAAGCACTGATGATTACCGACCAGAAATGGATCAACTAAGTTCTGTCTTATTTTCATTATCAATGAATAATGATTAATTTAGCCGATTATCATTAGTAAGTGTATAACGAATACAATTTCATTGAAAAGATTACTTACATTTATTATTCTTATTAGTTTGATCCCTAGCGCGTTGATAGCGCAATCGGATTCTACTTCAGCTGAACGTACTCCTCCTACTATAGCTATTGGTGTGGGTACGCTTTCTTATTTTGGAGAACTGAATAATAATAACACCATTTCTTCTCCCCTGGTTAGTCGAATGGCATTTGATATTTCTTTCAGACAACCTATCAATTACTTTTTAGAATTTAAAATTAATGCCTGGGGTGGTCAGATTTCTGCGAATGAAAGATCAATTGAGAGAAATCTAAACTTTGAAACCACAATGTTTGGTGGTGGATTTGGCTTAAACTACAACTTTGGTAATTTCCTAAAACCAGATAGAACTTTAGAACCTATTTTGGGTGTTGGGATTGAGATGATCAGTTTTAGTTCTAAAACCGATCTTTTAAGTAAAGACAATGTAGCATATCATTACTGGAGTGATGGCTCTATTCGTGACCTTCCCGAGTCATCTCCAAATGCAGAGGATGCAGTAAGAATTCATAGAGATTATTACTATGAAACGGATATCAAGACTTCTCCGATGTATGATCTGGATGATTACAACACGTATTCTTTAGCATTTCCTGTAACTGTTGGAGCCAAATTAGATTTAAATGACAAATGGGCTTTCCGTGCAGCTATGACTTATCATTTTACCATGACCGACTTATTAGATGGTATTGATGAAAACTCAGGTAACTTTAAAGGAGATGCTAAAATGGATAACCTTTTATACACCTCTGTTTCTTTAAGTTACAATTTCACCAGATTTGACAAAGATGGTGGCGGATATGATGCCTACGATGATTTCATTGACATTGATCCTAATGCAGATGAAGATAATGACGGTGTCATAGATTGGGAAGATGAATGTTTAGGAACACCATTCGGTGCTGAAGTTGACGAAAAAGGATGTCCTGTGGATGGTGATAAAGACGGAGTACCAAACTTTAATGATGATGAATTAGATTCAGCTCCTGGGGCACAGGTAGATTCTGTTGGAGTAACTATTACTTCCTCTGATGTAGACTTATACTACGAAAAATACTATGATACTACGGGTAACTACTCTCCTATCACCGCTGAAGGCTATACCATGCAGGTTATTGCAAGTAAAGTAAAGCGTAATCGAAACGTAAACAAAACAAAGTATTCTGTGGCTATTGGCGAATTTGAAGGTGAAATCCCAGCAGATTTAGTAAATGACATTCTAAGTGTTGAAGACGTAAATACACATGAAGCTGATGGTAAAGTTGTCGTAACAGTAGGTTCTTACGATACAAAAGAAGAAGCTGAAGCGAGACAGAACCAATTGGTTAAAGATGGCATCACTCCTACTGACATCGTAAGTGTGAATGATCATAAAAAAGAGGTAAAAACTATTACTGGTGTAAAACCTGAATTTGAAGCAAAACAATGGGAAGGAGACGATTCTGAAAATGGAGAAATCATTTACCGTGTTCAGGTAGGCGCATTCACCAGAGCTGCTGATGAAAAGATATTTGAAGATTTACCGGAATTGATCAAAGTAAGTTCGGATGATGGTTATATCAGATACTTCACAGGATCATACGCTTCGTATAGTGATGCTGCTAAATCTAAGATTGATATTTTGACCAATGGATTTAAAGGAGCCTTTGTGGTAGCATTTAAAGATGGTAACCGTGTTTCATTAAATAACATCGGAACAATTCAATTGAACAAATCACAAAGTGCAGGTATCACTTCGACTCAACCATTAACGGAAGATCAAAAAGCAAACTTGAAATTTAAAGTTCAATTAGGCTCTTATAGAAGTCAAATTCCAACTGATGTGTTAGAGAGATACATGGAATTAGGAAATGTGGAGCAAATGAAAGGTAAAGACAAGTATATCAGATATGTTGCTGGTGCGTTCTCTACTTATGAAGAAGCTTCAACTTATAAGAAAGAATTATTAGACAAAGGATTTGAAGGATGTTATGTTGTAGCAGTTTACTATGGTAAATTGATCTCTGCAGGTCAGGCCAGAAAGATGCTCAATAAGTAATTAATTATTTTACAATGAATGGACAGCCCACTATTTTATAGTGGGCTTATTTTTTAAATAAAAATGAATAAAATAAAATACACCACACTCGCCCTACTCCTCGTTTTATCAGGGATGACCTTTGGTCAAAAAGTAGATCAGGATCAAATAAAAAAGTTAGAAACGTTTATGCGATATGTACAGTTAGCATACGTGGATACTGTGGATACTGAAAAACTAACTGAAGATGCGATTAAGGCGGTACTCAAAGACTTAGATCCCCATTCGGTATATATTTCTAAGAAAGATCTTCAAAGAATGAATGAACCTTTAGAAGGTAATTTTGAAGGCGTTGGAATTCAGTTTAATATTCTACATGATACGATCACAGTGGTATCTCCTATTGCCGGTGGTCCATCGGAAAAATTAGGAATCCGTGCGGGGGATAAAATCATTGAAATTGATGATAAAGTAGTTGCCGGAGTAGGCTTTACCAATAAAGATGTTGCAGATCACCTACGTGGAAAAAAAGGCACAAAAGTAACTGTGGGTATTGCGCGTAAAGGCGAATCTGAATTATTAGATTTTGAAATCACCAGAGACAAGATTCCAATTTATAGTATGGATGCAGCTTATTTAGCTACACCAAAAACTGGTTATATCAAATTGAATCGTTTTGCCGCTCAAAGTATGACTGAAGTGGGTACAGCAATAGATTCATTACAGAAACTAGGTATGGAAAATCTAATTCTGGATTTACGGGGAAATAGCGGAGGATACTTAAGAACAGCCATTCAATTAGCCGACAATTTCCTGGAAGCCGGAAAATTAGTGGTATATACCAAAGGAAAAGCATTTCCAAGAGAAGATTATAATTCCACTACTCTAGGAAACTTTGAAAAAGGAAAATTGGTAGTCTTAATTGATGAAGGTTCTGCTTCAGCCAGTGAGATTGTAACTGGTGCGGTACAAGATTGGGATCGTGGATTAGTTATTGGTCGTAAATCTTTCGGAAAAGGTCTGGTTCAGAAACCATTTCAGTTAACTGATGGTTCTGCGATTAGACTAACGATCTCTCGTTACTATACGCCTTCTGGCAGATCTATCCAAAGAGACTATTCTGAGGGCAAAGAAGATTACTACAATGAAATCAATAAAAGATATGAGCATGGAGAATTAATGAATTCTGATTCAATTGAATTCCCAGATTCTTTAAAATTTGAAACACTTCAATTAAAACGCACCGTATATGGTGGTGGCGGAATCATGCCTGACATTTTTATACCTTTAGATACTACAGAAACTTCTGAGTATTTCAGTGCTTTGGTACGCAAAGGAATTTTATATACCTATGATTTAGATTACCTGGATGAACACAGAGCTGAATTATTGGCAAAATATCCAACTTTTGAAGACTTCGATAAAGGTTTTGAATTATCAGATGAAATGTTAGAAGAAATCATAGCTTACGCAGAAGAAAAAGGCGTCAAGCGAAATGATGAGCAAATCGCACACTCTAAAAATCTAATTAAACTTAATTTTAAGGCATTGATGGCGTCTAACTTATGGACTTCAACAGAGTTTTATCGTGTAATTAACACCAATGACAATGCATTTAACAAAGCTTTAAGAGTTATGAGCGATAAAACGTTCAAGAACCTAAAATTAGATTATAAATAATACTTCCAGACAATTATATTTGTTCAAAAATTAATCAGAAAATGAAAGAAAATATTCAAAACATACAAACAGGATTGCTTGTCATTATCGCAGCAACTGTTATTTATGGAACATTTTTGAAGGATAACTCTTCTACCCCGGATCGTAAACGTCACCGCAATACAGAACGTAAAAGTAACATTGCAGCGACTCCTCAAATCAAGCCAAATGCACAACAACCATTACCACAACCAACGGCTCCAACGAGTCAACCGGTAAACAATCCAACTTCAATTGCATTTGATGCGATGGCTCATGATTTTGGAACTATTGATCAAAATACAGAGAATGTTCACGTGTTCAATTTCACAAACACGGGTGATAAACCATTAATTATTGAAACTGCTACAGGATCTTGCGGATGTACGGTTCCTGAGTTCCCTAAAGAGCCAATCGCTCCGGGAGCATCTAGCCAAATTAAGGTGGTTTACAAACCTGGACAACAAAAAGGGTTACAAAACAAAACGGTTACCGTTGTTGCCAATACACAACCAAAAGATACGCGTTTAAATATTTCTGCTAACGTTGTAGAAGTAGCACAGTAAACAAAAGATGTTATAATGATAAAGCCGATTAGAAAATTCTAATCGGCTTTTTTATGTTTTAAACTTTAGTTCTACTCTACTTCATAGATGAAGTCATAAATCGGATAAACTTTGAATCTCCATAATATTCTTTCGCGATGATCCGAACCACAGAATAAAATGGAATAGCTACGATCATACCAGGAATTCCGGAAATATTACCCGCAAATAAAATTACGAGAAAAATTTCAAGCGGATGTGCGTTAATACTTCTTGAAAAAACCACAGGCTGAGTGACAAAATTGTCAAATGCCTGTGTAATTCCGAAAACCAGGAATATTTTCCCCAATAGTGAATATATACTCATCGAAAAAGCCATGTCTACATTGGTCGAAACACCGATCAATAAACCAAACCCTAATCCTATAATTGGTCCAATATACGGGATTACGTTCATGATTCCTGCAAACAAGCCGATGACCAATGCATTCTTAAATCCAAATAAGGTTAATCCTATAGATACAAATGTGGTAATTACAGAAATCTGTATTGCGATCCCAATAAAATATCGACTGAGCGTCTTTTTAACTTTTTCGAGCACATTCTTTACGCTGGATAGGTTTTTATCCGAACTTAAGGAGTAAACAAAGTTGTTAAACAGATTATCATCCTTTAACAAAAAGAATGTAATGAACATTACGGAGAACATCGTAACCAAACTTCCTCCTATTCCACTGGCCAAACCGGAAAAAAACTGCGGTACGCGATCCACGTTCTTTTTTCCCAGAATCAAACTTCTCAGTACTTCTTTTTCACTTTTTACACCATCGGTAGGATCAAAATCAATTTTCTTTAATGCTCCGCTTACCATTTTAACCTCCGGTTCAATGAGCTCATAAAACTCATCCATCTGAGTTTGTGACAATAAACTTACCTCACGAGATATGACCGGAACAAAAATATTGATGATCAACACCAAAAAGATAATCAACATGGACATCGTGATAATCGCTGCTCCCGTACGGTTAATCCCGTATCCTTTGATTTTTCCCTTCCGTAAAAACTGATTTATGGGACTCAGCATAAGTGCCAATACCAGAGATATCACCAGATACACCAATACAGCGCTTGAATACCAAAGTAATCCCAGTCCAATAACTACCAGAATAGCATGAAATATTTTCTTTTTGGTGATCTGCATCTAGAATCGATTATCCCCCATCATAATATCTCCAATTCCTCCTAAAATACTTCCTTCTCCTCTAGACTTTCCTCCCATTTTCGGTGCGGAAGAAATAATACGATCAGCCATTCTGCTAAATGGCAAAGATTGAATCCATACGGTTCCGGGTCCTTGTAATGTGGCTAAGAATAAACCTTCACCTCCAAACAATGCATTCTTAATTCCTTTTACCATTTCAATGTTGTAATTCACTCCACTGGTAAAAGCCACCAAACATCCCGTATCTATTTTAATAGTTTCTCCAGGTTGTAAAACTACTTTGTGAATCGTTCCACCGGCATTGGCAAATACCATCCCATCACCTTCCAGTTTTTGCATGATAAATCCTTCTCCTCCGAATAATCCAACACCAATACGTTTATTAAACTCTATTCCAATTGAAACACCTTTAGCAGCGCATAAAAATGAGTCTTTTTGACAAATCACTTTGTTACCATATATACTTAAATCAATCGGTATAATCTTCCCAGGGGTGGGTGCCGCAAAAGCTACATGAGATTTTCCGTACCCTTGATTTTTATAGGCGGTCATAAATAAATTCTCTCCGGTCAGAACTCTTTTTCCGGCAGAGAAAACTTTACCCAGTATACTATTATCACTTTGCTGGGAGCCATCACCGAATACAGTTTCCATAACTATATCCGATTTCATATACATCATACTTCCAGGTTCAGCCATCACGACTTCTTGCGGGTCTAATTCTACTTCTACAAATTGAATATCATCTCCTTCAATTGTGTAATCTACTTCATGTGAGTTCATCAAAAAAAAAATTATAGTTCTATCACAAATATAATGGATTTAAAAAACGATTTAATTCGTTTATCCGACTAATTTCGCGCGCTCATGGAAGCTCCAATCAATTACAAGAAAAACAGTCAGTTTTGGCTATTGTGTTTAAGTTCAGCACTATTCTTTGGGAGTTTCAATATGATGATCCCTGAACTTCCTTCATACCTGGAATCATTAGGAGGCGGGCAATACAAAGGGTTAATCATCTCTTTGTTTACGGTTACCGCGTTGCTATCCCGACCATTTAGTGGAAAACTCACCGATACCATAGGAAGAATTCCTGTTATGATTTTTGGAGCATCTATTGGGATTATTGCTGGCGTACTCTATCCTGTATTGGCTACCGTTTCAGGGTTCTTTTTCCTCCGTTTATTTCATGGACTTTCTACCGGATTTAAGCCTACTGCAACAGCGGCATTTGTATCTGATGTCGTAAGTTCTAAAGAGCGTGGAGAAGCCATGGGAATTTTGGGAGTATTTACCAGTTCGGGAATGGCCTTAGGTCCAATGATTGGGTCTTTTGCTTCTGATTACATTGGAATCAATGGACTTTTCTACTTATCAGCTTTTATCTCTTTTTTATCTGTAGCTGTAATTTTCGGGATGCAAGAAACTTTGCCGAATAAGCAAAAAATGAAATCTCATCTTTTAAAGGTGAAATTCCATGATTTCTTTGAAAGAAACGTTCTGCCAGTAGCGATTACATTTTTACTCACCACAATTCCTTTTGGTATTATTTTAACACTTATACCTGATCTAAGCGATCACTTAGGAATTTCTAACCGTGGATCGTTCTATACGGTATTTGTGGTTTCTTCTATTTCTGTAAGATTCTTTGCAGGGAAGTTTTCTGATATATATGGTAGAGTTCCGGTTCTTATTGTAGCGGCATTCCTTATTGGAGTCTCCGTATCTATTATCAGTTTTGCCGATTCTCAATTCTGGTTCTACACTGGTGGAGTGTTATTTGGCTTAGCGGCTGGAATGAACGGCCCAACAATATTTGCCTGGAATATTGATCGTAGTTCTGAGGAACATCGTGGACGTGCCATGTCTACGCTATACATCTTTTTAGAATTTGGAATTGGTTCGGGAGCCGCTATTTCAGGTTTTATCTATAACAATGATCCTGGCATGTTTAAGTATGCATTCGGTTTTGGAGCGCTTACTGCTTTTATAGCCATGTTGTATTTGATCTCATTTCAAATAAAATCTATGAAAAATTCAACTCGTTAAATCGAGAGTTCTTTCTCATTGATCTCGGACAACATTTTTTCATATTCACTCTTCCCCATTTCAACCACTTGTTCAATCATATCTTTCGGATACCCCATTTGTGCACTCACCAATTTAAATTGAGTAATGCAAACCACATTGTTAATATGCTCAAAACACATATCCACAAATAAATCTATTAATGGGATCACTTCTCTATCCTCATTCCATGGTGAGGTCTCTACCTCTATATGTTTATCTCTCTTCATGATCCAATTTACGCATCTGCGTTTTTAATGTTTCTTAATTCCTAATTTAAATTAGAAATACTACTTTTTGTCGTAATGTGAACAATTCCACTTATATACGTAATTTAAATTTTTGACGCATTACGAAGAAGCACTATATTGCTGCATCGAATTTTAAATTCACCTGCTTTAAATCTATTATCGAATACTATGCCATACGAGAAACATATGCGGATATTATCATTTACATTCACTTTTTTAGTCACTTTAACATTTCAGTTTGTATCAGCGCAAACCATTAAAACCGGAATTGACGCCCAAAATCAAATTCATGGTGCTGAGTTAATCAGAACGCATCCCAATAGCGAACTCCCTTCTTTTGTAAGATTTCATTCTTCAGAAAGGCCTCGTAGTTCAGAATTTCTAACACAACTTCAAGCGCAATTAAAACTCGATCCTAAGATGCAAATGGAGTTGGTAAACCAACAAGAAGACCATTTGGGTTTTACACATTATAAATACCAACAAAAATTTAATCAGATTCCAGTGGAATTTACCAGCTGGAGCGTACACGTTAGAAATGGTTTAGTTGAATCCCAAAGTGGGTTTATTCATACCTCTATCCCATCCGGAGTTTCTTCGCCACAAATAACGGGTGCACAAGCCATTCAGGCTGCAGTTAACCATATTGGGGCGAATGTATATAAATGGGAAATTCCAGGAGAAGAAACACATATCAAACATGAACAAAATGATCCCGAAGCGACTTATTATCCGCAACCGGAATTGGTTTATGTGACTCCAGAATCGGATTTCTCATCGGATCAGTATCAATTGGCGTATAAAATGAACATTTATGCGCATAGTCCTCTATCACGTCAAATTATTTATATCAGTGCGCTCAATGGCAATGTGTTGAGGAGCATTGAACAAATTCATCATTCGGATGTTCCGGGTACTGCGGTTACTGCATATAGCGGTACACGTACTATAATTGCAGATAGTACAGGCCCGGGTAATTTTAGATTAAGAGAATACTCTCGTGGAAACGGTGTGGAAACTTTTAATATGCAACAAGGATCTACGCATAGTAATGCTGTAGATTTTACCGATGCTGATAACTACTGGAACAATGTGAATCCTCAATTTGATCAATACGCCACAGATGCACATTGGGGTGCAGAAATGACGTATGACTACTTTTTAGTGGAACATAATCGAAATAGTATTGATAACATGGGGTTTACCCTAAAAAGTTATGTGCATTTTGGTAATGCATACAACAATGCTTTTTGGGACGGACAACGTATGACTTATGGTGATGGAAACGGCTCACCATTAACATCTATTGATATTGCCGGGCATGAAATTACACATGGTTTAACTTCCAATACTGCCGATTTAATCTACAGTCAGGAATCCGGAGCATTAAATGAATCTTTCAGCGACATTTTCGCTGTAACAATTGAAAAATACGGACGTCCGAATAACTGGAACTGGCTATTGGGTGAAGATTTAGGAAATCCTTTACGTTCGTTATCTAACCCAAATTCTGTGGGAGATCCCGATACTTATTTTGGAAACAATTGGGCTTCACTAACCGGAGGTGACAATGGTGGTGTACATACCAATAGTAGTGTACAGAATTACTGGTTCCATTTACTTTCTGATGGGGGTGCCGGAACAAATGACAATGGAGATGCTTATAACATTACTGGAATTGGAATTGAAGATGCAGCAGATGTGGCTTTTAGAAATCTAACGATTTACCTCACTCCTTCGTCCAATTTTGCAGATGCACGATTTTTCGCGATCCAATCTGCCATAGATTTATTTGGTGCGTGTACACCAAATGTTGGCCAGGTAACCGATGCATGGTATGCGGTGGGTGTCGGTCAACCATATGTTCCATATACTTTAGCTAGTTTCTCTGTAGGACAAAATACTTCATGTACCGCTCCGTTTACCGTTCAATTTCAAAACAACAGTATCAATGGACAGACCTACACCTGGAATTTCGGTGATGGAAATACATCTACACAGGCCAATCCCACACATACGTATACGTCAATGGGATCTTATCAGGTTACTTTAAATGCTGATGGAGGAGCCTGTGGTGTAGATGATACAATTAAACCTGGCTTTATTGTAATTAGTGATACTTTACCTTGTATTGTTTCTTTACCTGCTCAGGGATTAGCGACCACACAAACGTCTTGTACCGGAATTGTATATGACAATGGTGGTCCACAAGCCAACTATTCTGCGAATAGTAATTCTCGTATAACAATTAGCCCAACAGGTGCGCAAAGTGTTACAGTAACATTCCCACATTTTGATATTGAACCAGGGCAAGGTAATAGTTGCAACTTCGACTATATCAGGATTTATGATGGACCTAGTGCAAGTTCTCCTGTAATTGATACCTACTGTAATAACAACATCCCTTCAACGGTTACATCTACTACAGGTTCTGTTACCGTAGAATTCTATAGTGATGGTGGTTTGGAATTATCAGGGTTCGAAATGCACTGGCAATGTAATCTTCCAAATACACCTCCAAAACCTAACTTTACGAATAATATAGATTCTACATGCTCCGGTGATATTACATTTACTGATTTATCCAGCAACAATCCTACCAGTTGGTTATGGGATTTTGGTGATGGACAAACATCAACTGCTCAAAACCCAACGCATCATTATGCCAATTCGGGTACTTATAGTGTCTCGCTTACAGCAACTAATGCTTTTGGGAATCAACAAGTAACTAAAAACAATCTGGTGACCATTACATATGTAGGAATGCCAACTGCGACTTCTACCACGGTTTGTCCAGGGAACTCAGATACGCTTATTGCTACTTCAAATGGGTTAAGCAAATGGTATGATGATCAATATGATTTAAACCCTGTATTTGTCGGTGATACCTTTATTACACCTACTCTTTCGAGTACGACTTCATTCTATTTAGAGCAAGAAACCCAATCATCTTCTCAGTTCTTAGGACCTGTTGATAACACAATCGGTCCTGGAGGGAACTTTAATGGAGATCAAAGTTTAGTTTTTGATGTACAACAAGCCATTATTTTAGAATCTGTAGAAGTATACGCAGCGGGAGGTGGCATCAGAAATATTGAACTACGTGATGCAGCCGGAACTGTTATCGATACTGCAAATGTTTTTGTAGGAAGCGGACAACAAACCGTTAATCTAAACTTTGAAATCTTACCAGGTACCGGATATCAACTGGGTGTTGCTGTAGGTTCGCAACCTGCATTATATAGAAACAGTGCAGGAGCTTCGTTCCCATATACTATAGCAAACATGGCTTCGATTACTGGTTCTACAGCTAGTTCAGGATATTATTATTTCTTCTATAACTGGCAGATTAAAGAACTGACCTGTCTAAGTCCAAGAATTAAGGTGGATGCTTTGGTAGACATTTGTGCAAGTGTCAATGAAAATGATTTGACCAACAATGTTTCAATCTACCCAAATCCTACTCAAAATGAATTTAACATTGCTATTCCATCCATTCTTGCGAATACTGGATTAAAAGCAACGATCATCAATAGCGTAGGACAAGTGATAACCACTACTCCACTTCAAATGGAAAAAACATTAATCAATACCTCAAACTGGGCCAAAGGAATTTACTTAATTCAAATTCCATTAGATGGTCAGGTCAATACGTATCGACTGATAGTGGATTAAATTATAATGTAAAAATTAAAAAGCCTCTGAGTGATCAGAGGCTTTTTTGTTTAAATTCTATTTTTCTTTCATTACACAGTTACCATTAGCTCATTTATCAGAAAGAACAAATTATCAAAATTATATTCATTTTGATTTATCTTTCTATTTATATCCAATTCTAGTATTAATATGTTTTTATTTATTCGGGCAAATTCCCCAATATGTACCAGGGTTATTGTCACGCATTTTCCATAAATCATTTAAATCAATGTACATAGTATCACAATTACAATTTCTAGATTCTTTTCTTATTTGTTTTTTTAATTCCATTTTAAAATCTTCTATTTCAGTATAAATAGAATCCGTATAAAATAAAGTTTCACAAGCATTCTTCGTTACCATATTATCTTTATCTAACATTAATAATACAGGTTGTTTGCACGAAAAAAGTGCTACACAAATGGTATAAAACACTAACGATCTATAAAATATCTTAAACATATCAATTTCCTTTAACTTGAATATTTATGCCATAGGCTGCTGGAGGTTCGCCCTCCCTAATGACAAATCAGTAATTTACAATGAGTTTGAAAACCAAAAACGTATTATTAAAATAAATTGTTTTAAAAAGGTTTTCATAAACTATATAAGACTCGCTCATATAAACCTCCCTTATAAACAATACTTAATAATACTTTGTTCTCTAGGTAAACAAAGAAATCGGTATACCCCTGCAAAGCATCAGTTTTCTTTTTTACTTTTCTTAAAGTCTCAAATGATAGAATTAATTCTACTTTCCCATCATTCTCTTTTGAAGTAATCCCATGCAAGGTCACATAACAACAATTACGCTTTCTATTAACCGTACTATCTACGATACTTAATTTATTACTAACCTTTTTATGAGAACTAAAAAAAACAGTATCACTTATAAGGTAATATCTACGACAGCTTCCTAACTTTATTTCACTTAGTTCATTATAAAAATTAGTCACTATAGAATCTACTATCATAACTCCATTACTATCTATCTGTTGAGAATTCAAATCATTTACAAACAACATAAAAAAAAGTAAAACTGACATTCCTCTATTTGCTAGTATTTCCACTGCTATTTTGTTGACTCTTTTCATTTTTTAATCGTTTTTATACGTTGCAACAATTAT
Organism: bacterium SCSIO 12643; assembly: GCA_024398135.1. Classification (NCBI taxonomy): domain Bacteria; species bacterium SCSIO 12643. The sequence continues at coordinate 3,845,410 of CP073750.1, read as the reverse complement.
GATAGCTTCATTTTGCTCAATTTACCTTCAGTCATTCTAAACTGTAATATAAGGTTCTGCTGTATCAGTTCTAGTGTGATTGATATCACATCAGAAATATATGTAACAAAATAAAACAACACTAATAATCAGTGTCCTAAGTTTAGATTCTGATTACCATTTCTATATTCAGAAAACAAGTAACAAAAAACCACTAACTCTCGTTAGCGGCTTTCTATTTAAGCTCTATTTTTTTCTTTCATTAACCAGTTGCCATTAAGTTTTTCTAAGCTGTAAAGCTGCTTGAAAAACTAAAATGCTCAACTTGTACCTATTCCTTTATTTAAATGGCAAGCTACTTGGGTTTTACTTCAGGTACTTTATTACGAACATCAGTTGACGCACTTTCAAAATTATCCAATTTAATAGCAATCTTTGTAGTTACAGCAGTACCAGGTGATGGTTTTTTTCCATAATCCTCTCTTAATTTTTTTATTCTCCTAAGTTCGTCTTCATCAGCGTTAAGAATCCTAGATCTAGTTTTATCTTTATAAATTATTTGAACTTTACCAAAATCATCGGGACCCGCATTTGGATTAAGTGTATACATTCGTTTATAGTTTCCATTTTCATCAATATAATCCGTAGCAAAAGCTTCCTCCAAACCATCTAAATCGATCGCCCAAATTGGTGTATTACCTGCAAACTGATATGGAGTATACCAAGGATAAGATTTCGTTAAAGGATCCACACTTAAAAACCTTGCAATGGCAGGATTATATATTCTAAATCCATAATCGTAAGTTGCAAGACCGCCCCCTAAACCTTCAGGGTCTTTTTCCTTTCCGTTAAACCCATAACGATACGCATCAGAAGTATAAGATCTTCCGGGTTGTACGGAGCCAAATGGATAATAGTCGGTAGTTGATATCACATCTGCAATATACAAATCACTGCAACTATGCACCTAATAATTAATGTTCTAAGTTTGGATTCAGATTGCTGGTTCTATATTCAGAAAACAAGTAACAAAAAAAGTTGTTCTTCTTTTAATGAAAAGCTATTTATTGCATGATGATTATAGAGAACTAATCAAGCCTCACATTTTTTTCTTTCTCATATATAATTGAAAAATCAATTTCGGAAATATTTAAAACATAACATAAACTGTCAAACTCATAACTGGTTAACGGCCCCCATACCATTTCCTGAATATTATCATGTTCCATTCTTACAATAAAATAGTTTAAAGTAGATTCATCAATTTTTGCATCCAAAAACTCTCCTAACAAAGGATTTTGTTTCACTATAATATAATTATTATCAAAACCAACTTCAAAAACATGTGGCTTTACAAGCATTCCCCTTCCTTCTTTATGAATATTCCTATAAGTTGGTAAATCCACCCAACTCAATACATAGTCATTTGGAAGATTATCAGACGAAGTATCCCACTGACAGCCAGAGATTGTTAAAATCAACAAAAAGTAAAACATCTCATAATAACACCTTTTATAGCTACTAAAATTTCATTTATTTAAAGTCAGAATCTTTACAAGATTATTAACTCTTGGACTTCAAATAAAAAACACTCTTCTAATTTTCTGTTCTATGAGATTCAATATATTCTAACATGCGTTTTTGAATAACAACATTTCGATAATCATTAAAATCTTTATTTATCAATCTATCTACTACAGACATTTTTTTCCCATCAACTGATCTATAAATATAAACATCATAATCTACCTTTTTATCTATTAATAAGAACTCCGCAATTCCCATATTTCTCATTGTAATACTAACAGATAAAGGTATTTTACTACTATCAGAATTAAAATAGTTTTTATTCGCACCTGCATTTAATAATACCTTAACCCCTTCCAATTGGTCTCTAAAATTACCACAGGCTAATAGTAGTGATTCATTTAAAACTTTATCAACCATATCTTCGCTCAAATTAGAATTAACCGAATACTTTAAGCACAATTCTATGTATTCATCATTATTATGAAAAACCATTGCCGCTCTATTAATAGGAGAAGTTCCGTCTCTAGTTGTAAAATATGGATCCGCCCCATGCATCAATAATAACTCAGATTCCTTAAAATAATCTTCTTGTAAAGAATTTTCTAAAGAATTATAAAACGTCCAATACAACAACGAGAATCCATATTTAGGTTCGTTTATGTCTACCCATTCAGGGTGTTTTCCTAATAATTCTCTAGCTTTTTCAATTTTGTGGTTCGAAATCGCTTTAGCCAATTCCCAATTTTCACATTCCTTAAAAATCTCTATATCCGATCCCAAATAACTTCTATCGCATGAAAAAGAAATTAATAATATTAAAACTAATGACTGATATATTTTACTTTTCATTCTACTTAATTAAAAACACATCTGTAGATACTGCAGGGGTATTTAGTAATAATTTTATCTTATCCTCTTCTAACAAATCCTGATTCAGCATTTCAAAAAAATAAAACCAATTAATACTTCCAGGTTTTGTGTCTAAATTCTTACTATACCATGACGATATAAGCCTTTCCATTTTAATCTCCAAACATAATTCCATTCCAATAAACAATGTCTCAAAAAAATTATATAAGAAGAATACTTACTTGTATCATTTTTAATGAAAATTTCTGGTTTTACCTTCATTATTCTAATTAATTCTCCAATTCTCTCTTTTTCCATTTAATTAGTTCCAGAAAAGAATCCCAACAATTAAAATGGCCATAAAAGATAATCAGCTTCTATATCATTTTTTTCCACTTTAATTATACCCTCATTTAATGAGTACCAAAACTTTCTAATCTTCTTAGGGTATTCCTGCCCCACCTCTAAATCTAATTCGGATAGTTCCAACAGCACTGTATATATACGATCACCATTCGTACTATCGATGTTGGATACCATAGATTTCATTACGGATCTAGTCTCAAAACAAGAACTACCAAAATGCAAAAATGTACTATCCGCATTTTCTAGGTCAAAAATTGGTATCACCTCAATACAATCATTTATAATATTAGAATTTAAGATGTATACTAACTTATCATCGTTTGAGAGAATAAAGTTTATCTGCTCATCTCTTATTCTAATATCATAATCATAACAACTTAACATTTCAGTATTAATACTATTATCTTTCAAATGTATCAGATTACAATCTAATTTTTCTTTTTCTATTATAGCATTTGAATCCGTTAAAACACAAGAACAAATGTTTATCAAAATAAATCCCACTAACAAATTTTTCATACCTAATACGCAAATATTGCATTCTTAATTAATTCAATAGTCTTTTCTATTTCAGCTTTATTTATACCAGCTGGGCTGTTTTCGGGGAAATCTTTATAAAAAATAGAATAACCTTTTTCAATATATTCTTTATACTCTTCATATAGTTCTTTATTTTCGGTTTTATCTAATGCAAAATACTTAATATGATCTTCAACACCACCATCTTTCTCAATGTCTCCACCATCGTTTAGCATTTCTATTAAATGGGCTTCAATTTCATGAATTATTGTGTGAGTTGATTCATCAATAAGTTTAGAATTATTTAAAAAATCAATATCTATAGCTACGACAAAAACAAACTTCCCTTTTTGAGCTTCAGATAAAACTTCACTGTACGAAATCCCTAACTCTTCGAACACTTTTTTAGATCTCTCTATATCTTTCCTATATTTTTCACCTGCAGCAATTTTCTGTGCACCAGTAGCAGATTCATATTTTGAAATACTTAATGCTAAAGCGCCCAAATCTCTTGTTTGTCCTCTTGCTCTTCCGGTTGTTTTTGTTGCAAAATATACTTTATGAGTTGCATATCTTTCAGGCTGTGAAATTTCAGCAAGTTTTTCTCTTAGCATTTTACTTATATACAATATTTTCATCTGCGTTCTTGAAGCCTTCTCGAAACTATGAGTATAAACTAACTCTTCAAGCCCATCAATATCTATTGCCACAATAGGCTTATTACCAGCGAATTGATATGGTGTATACCATGGATATGACGAAGTTAAAGGATCTACACTTAAAAACTTAGCAATGGCAGGGTTGTAAATCCTAAATCCATAATCATAAGTAGAATGCCCCCCGCCTAGACCTTCAGGGTCTTTTTCTTTTCCGTTAAACCCATAACGATACGCATCAGAAGTATAGGATCTTCCGGGTTGTACGGAGCCAAAAGGATAATAGTCGGTAGTTGATATCACTTCCGAAAGATATATAACGGAATAAAAAAACACTAATAATCAGTGTTCTAAGTTTAGATTCCGATTCACGTTTCGTTATTCAGAATTACACGAAACAAAAAACCACTAACTCCTCAGTTAGCGGCTTTCTCTATTCTTTAAACGGTTGCGATCAACCTGCTCTATCCTTTATTTATCATTTGACAACCTGCTGTGGGGGCCGTTTTAATTATTATATAAATACCCAATTACTCCTAATGAAATGGTTGCTATAGAAAGTAAAATTATATTTATTAATAAACCATATTTATATATTAATGCAATATTATTTTTTATACTCTTTCCGATAAAAAATGAAATCGCATATATACCAAAATTCACAAACAATAGAAGAAACAATCCCATTCTGTTAGCATTACTCATATTAATTGATCTTGGTAAATCTAATAGAATAGTTAAGGAAAGCATAAAGACTACTAAAGCACTAATTAAATACAAAATAATCAAAAACCTATTCATCATTTTATTGTAATATTATAATTATATGTACCAGAAGTTTCATCATATGAGGTTACCATATTATACTCAATATTATTTTTCTCTAAATAACCTTTCCATAAATTTAACGAATCTGTATCCTTAAAATCAAATGAAGTTTGTCCCGTTCCCATCCAATTAATATAATTATCAAATAAAACAATATTACCTTCTTTATTACCTCCATTTTCCACCACATATTAGTCGGTAGTTGATATCACGTCTGAAATATACAAATCACAGCAACTAGCACCTAATAATTAATGTTCTATGTTTAGGTTCTGATTGTTGGTTCTATATTCAGAAAACAAGTAACAAAAAACCACTAACTCCTCAGTTAGTGGTTTTATATTTAAACTCTATTTCTTCTTTCATTAAACAATTACCATTATCGATACTATAGAAAACTTGTCCGTACCTTGACGGATGTTCAACTTTATCTGTTCTTTTACACTCCACCTATTGAATTACTATTCACATGGCTAGCTACCCAGGCTAATCAGCACTGCACTACAATACTACCAAAAACTCATCCAATATCCAGTTGAATCAATTCTTTTGTCAATAAAAACATCCCAATCCTTTTCCCATGTTATTTTTCTTTTATTTCGAGAACCAGGTTTTCTAATGAACTTCTCAATTTCCACTAAAGAATCCCCCTTTATTACATAATTCTTGTATAAATACTTCCCTCCATCATACGAAGTGAAAATTTCAGTATAAACTGTATCTCCAACCAAATAATAATAACCAGCCATTCCTGACTTATCATTTATTATATTTTTATTTGCTAATTGATAATCATACTTACAAGTCGAATAAAAAAGGCGTCCATTTTCCCAAAAATGGTAAATAAAAAAAGAACATCCCTCCTCATATTTATATACTTTATCACAAACAAAAAGCTTAGATTCAGAAAAATAGTTCTGTTCATTACTCTTATTCAAAATGTAATCCTCATAAACAGGCAGCAATACTCCATCAACATCCGTACTCTTTAAAAACTGATTAGATTGACAACCTATCAAAATAAACATTAAAAAAATTATACTAAAATACCTCATTAATTCCCTAAATTAATATCAAACTTACCTATATCATTATATTCAAAGTGCTCACCAGAATTCCCAGGCATTTTATGAATTATGTCTTGAAGCCAACCCGTAGTATAAGCATCTAACTGATAAGAGTTAATTATTCCGACACTATTACCCCAACCTAAACCTGTTCTAAAAAAAGTGCTTGCTTTATTAAAAGATTTATCATAAGCACTCTGACGCCTAATATGCGTCCCCTGAACTATATCACCCACGGTATTACTTCCTGTAAAACTCTGATAACCGAACTCAAATAATGGCATCTTACCTCCGAAGGTTGTAGAAAAAATAATACCGCCGGTAAAACCTTCATCGGTTCCCATCGCAAAATAGGGCTTATTCTCCGTATCGTTATTTGAAGACATTGATAAAGGACCTATTCTTGCACCAACAATTCCTTGTCTATATATTTTATCTAATGCAGAGTTATAAGTCAACATTTGGCCATAAGTTACTGATCCTAATCTCGTATTGGGTATTCCTGATTTAGAATTATAATTCAGAGTATATTGAGGTAGAGGTTTTCCATTTCCTCCTCCAATAGTTAATGTACTAGCTAAAGTTAAATCAAACTGAGGCCTTTTCTTATTAAAAGTTGTTGAAGTACCAAGACCAGCATTGTAAATACTAGCAGTAGCATCAACTTTACCTGAAACACCAAAGCTTCCTCCTGTTCCAATCTGAGCTGATCCGGTTGCAGAAAAATTAAATCCGATTCCGGAACCTGAACCAAATGTCATTTTTAAATTTAAATTCCCTCCAAACTTAATAGGATCTCCATATCCTTTCCAATCCACTGATTTAATGGGGCTATTTCTATGATACGCATAAGGGGTTTGCCAAGAATATTTATCTGTCCAGGGATCAACACTTAAAAACTTTCCTAACCTTGGATCGTAGATTCGGGCTTCATAAGCTATACTATTCCCGGTTCCCTTAACTTCATCATCTTTCTCCATACCGTTAAAGCCATACCTGTAATCATCAGTACTCGCATTACGCATTGGCATCAATGATCCAAATGCATAATAATCTGCTGCGGAGATCACTTCGGCCATATAACCTTCAACGCCTGATGGTAACACTCGTGTTACTCCTCCTACCAATGTCCCATTGCTCGGCACACTTGTATTATCAATAACAGTATTCGTAGTTGAACTATTAAAATTATACGATGCTACTAAATTAGCTTCATTACCCAATGGTTCTGTGTCTTTATTAGCTGAAATTTGTGCAGATGTTCGTGCTGTATTCCATATGCGCACATCATCTATGTCTCCTTCGTAATGTAACGTATATGTAGACCCTGAACTATGATAAGCGCCAATCACTGTCGGTGCATTACTTACTTTAATACTCGAAAATGAATCTCCAGATCTATACGAACTATTGGTTATTTCAACTCCATCTAAATACAATTTCACAGTACCATTACCATGTACCACTGCTACATGCTGCCATTTATTAGCTTGTACGGAGCCAGAAGGATAATAGTCAGTCGTTAATTTCACTTTCGCAATATACGAAACACAGCAGATACACACCTAATAATTAATGTTCTATGTTTAGGTTCCGATTCGCGTTTCGTTACTCAGAATTACACGAAATAAAAAATCCACTAACTCTTCAGCTAGTGGTTTTCTTTTTAAACTCTATTTCTTCTTTCATTAACCAGTTGCCATTAGCGCTTTCGCTATAAATGACAACTTTTATTCTTTATTTCTCATTTGGCAAGGTGCCAGGAACTACATTTTTCAAAGAATCCTTAAAAAATTCATGCCAAATCCAAAATTCATTATATCCACCACGAGTCTTATTACCCCCTTTTGATTAAAACCTTTTTTAAATAGAAGGCTATTTGGAACGGGTTATTTGGCAATCTGCTGAGGTGTAGCACCATCATTCTGCATCAAGTCTGGGAGACCTTCATTCACCAACTTATCTAATTCATCAAACTGGCTGATTTAAAGGGGATATTCATTGTTCAACCTAGCTGTTAATTTGTCCAAGATGACTCACAGGTGTTCATAACAACTTCTGAACCACATTCAAATTCAAAACAGATTATTTCGCCAAACCCACCTTCAATAGCATTGAAAAACAAACCAACATAAACTTTATTTTCATATTTCCTAGCTCCGTGAATTTTAATAGTTCGCTCATATACTGGCCTATATTTCTTTATAGCAATTAATCCTGACAAGAAAACCTCCTTTGAATTATCTTCAACAGAAATTTCCCAATTCAACTCAGCATTCAAAGAATCAACCATTCCTATATCTTTAAAGCATGCAAATAAATCAACGTATTTTAACTGACCAAAAACATCAGCTACACTATCAGAGTCGACAACACATACTTGCAAATAATTTTCATCTATAGTATAAATAGAGTCTACAAAATAATTAATCGCAGCCTGTTCATAATTAATATTATCATTCTGTTGAGCAGGGAGTGTCTTTATTAAAAATAAACTAACTATAATAAGAACGAACTTCATATCTATGTCTTTTCAACTGGTTTTGCTTTCTTTTTTGGTGCAATTTGTACCTTTCCATTATTAAACCCTTTAGGGGCATCAACTTTCTTTCCCCCCTTCATATGGGTCACACTATTTTGGGGAGTTGCATTCGTATTTATACTTGGCGAATTTATTCCTCCAATACCCGCGCCTTTAAGTATTCTTTGAATAGTTGATTTACCAATATTATACCCACCACCTTTTTTTGCAGGATACATTAAATCTCCTTTTGTAAGAGAATGTGTATTCTTCGTCATTTTCGTACCACTCATTAAAAAATGCCCCATCTCATGAGCATCATCCCTAGAATCACCATCCTTTTTCACATAGGCTAATTTCTTTCCTTTAGTCACCCCTTCAACCTCTGCATTAGGGTTATTATCATCACTAAAAAAGGTATCCATTTGCTCTGGCGTACCATCTAAAACCCTAAATGAATTACCCTCAGGATCAGCCATTGCATCACCCTCAGGATTAACACTCTCAATCACAGAAATTTTAACACTAATTGAATATGTTTGCTTCTTTCCAAATTCATCCGTATAAGTATACTCCATACCACCGTTTACCTCTGCCCATGTATTGGCAGCATTTTGGGCTCTTTCAACATCATCTTTTAAGGCGTAAACATTTGCTACTATAATGACTGTCCCAGCATCATGATCAACAACAACTCCAAAATCTTTACCATCATAATCTACAAACTTAATTGGAGAATTCCCAACAAAATTATACGGTGACATACCTAGGTATTTCGCCATCAAAGGATCCAAGCTCAACCATCTCCCCACTCTTGGATCATAAATCCTAGCCCCAAAATCCAACGAGTTTCCGGTTCCTTTCACTTCATCATCCTTCTCCATACCGTTAAAGCCATACCTGTAATCATCCGTACTGGCATTACGCATTGGCATCAATGACCCAAATGCATAATAATCTGCTGCAGAGATCACTTCGGCCATATAACCTTCAACGCCTGATGCCGATACCCAGCTTGGATCGTTGATATCACGTTCGCAATATACGAACCACAGCAGCTACACACCTAATAATTAATGTTCTATGTTTAGATTCTGATTGCGGTTTCTATATTCAGAAAAACTAGTAACAAAAAACCACTAACTCTTCAGCTAGTGGTTTTCTTTTTAATCTCTATTTCTTCTTTCATTAACCAGTTGCCATTAGCGCTTTCGCTATAAATGACAACTTTTATTCTTTATTTCTCATTTGGCAAGGTGCTAGGGGGCTTTCTAAATTTCTTATTTATTAATACCTTACATTCATAATTGGAGCAAAACTAAAATCGAGCTATCGTGTCACTTTCTTAGTCTCAAAATAAATTTCCCTAAAAATTTTTATTATCTCTTTATATTGGGGGAATTTCTGATAAATACAATCATAATTCACTTCCATTGTTGAAACCATTGGAACAAAAAACATTTTACTATTTCCCAACTTCATCACCATCATCTCAAAATAATGTCGAGAATACTCATTCGTATAAATAGTTACAATTTCATTAGGAACTTCAATTCCCTCTAGTAATGCATCCAATTCATCCTTTTGCTTTGATCTAATTTTAATTACCTCAGATTTTTCTTTTACAAAATAATTATTACCATCACAAAAAAGGTGGAAATCATTAATCTCATTACCATTTGTACCTATTAGCACCATTTCAAAATGGTAATTTATTGGAATAGAGTCAATATCAAAATAAAACTCATAATTCTTGTTATAATCCTCAACCTTAATACCACAGTCTTGAGCATTACCTGTACAATAACCAAACAACAGAACTATAATTATTGATTTATAAACCCAATTCCATCTTAATGTCAATTTTTTTATCATAATACGATCTACTATAATTTCCGTTTAAGAACAAGTCATAGGAGCCTCCTAATTCTAACTTGTTTTTCCTTATACCCAAAATAAAACTTGTGGTAATTTTAAATGCTGGAGTATAATATCTGTTAATATTTATTCCCGAGTATTTACCTCCAACCTTAAGCAATTCACTCCTAACTATGTTTTCAATATGCAAGGCACTTTTTTCATTAAACTCATGTGCTTTTTGCCAAGCTTCGGTCCATGCATTCATTTTTGAATAATCCTTATCGAAAACGCTAACTATAGGCATTTTAGGAAATGGCATATCAAGGTTATTTACCTCCATAAATTTATGTCCCGTTTCATGAGCTATCATTCCCAATTGAGCAAAATCATATGATTCTTTTCCATTCTTTCCTGGGTCATTTCCTGTGTAACCAACGGCAATATTCATAACATTATCCCCCGTAGGACTATCACTTTTTAACCCATCCACAGCATTGTAAAAATATTTTTCCTTTCGATCATCCAAATCATCAAACATTGTTTTAAAGCTATCTGAATTTTTTCGAAGTTCCTTAATCCTAGATTTCATAGCTTTAAAATCCTTCCTACTTACTCCTTTATCTCTTTTATATTTAACCTTATCACCTAACGGATCATTGTAATAAACGGGATTATTATCCATTGAACAATATGGGCTCTGCCATGGTTGAATCACTGGATCCAAACTCAACCATCTTCCTATCCTCGGATCATACTGTCTAAACAGGGTTGTATAAGAATTTCCTGTACCTTTTGCTTCATCATCCTTTTCCATACCGTTAAAACCATACCTGTAATCATCCGTACTGGCATTACGCATTGGCATCAATGACCCAAATGCATAATAATCTGCTGCGGAGATCACTTCAGCCATATAACCTTCAACGCCTGATGTCGATACCCAACTTGGCTGAGTTCCGTTACCAGCCCCTAAAATTCCATTGGATCCATTTGGAGAAGCATCTGCCACGGCTGTACCTGTACCTTCATTAAACTTCCAGTATCCAGCTAAATTGGCTTCATTTCCAGACAACTCATTATTCATATTCCCGGAAATCTCAGATGCAGTTCGCGCATCATTCCATAAACGCACATCGTCTATTCCTCCTGTAAAATGAAGCCCGTAACTGCCATTACCATTTCTGTATGCACCAATTCGAATAGGTACATTACTTACTTTAATCGTACTGTAACTATCACCACTTCGTAAAGCACCGCCTACTTCGTTTCCATTCACATATAACTTAACGCTTGAAGTCGTATGAACCACTGCGACATGCTGCCATACTCCTGCGGTAATTACAACAGAAGAACTCTCATATAACTCTATTGCCGATCCACATGTTCCAGGAGCACTCCATACCCATCTTAATTTACCTTCTTTAATTGAGAAATAATATGAAAATTGATTTCCTGAACACCATTGTTTAGTTACAATCATCTGTTGACCCGATACTACATCAGGCTTAATCCAGGCTTCATAAGTTAAAGTTGAAGCTAAATTATATGCACTTGTATTATTTATAACTACCTGATCATTTCCATCAAAGCTTAAGTATTGTCTTCCAACGATAGCTTTCTTTCTATCAGTGACTACACTTCTAACATTGCCTAAATGATCCTTTAACTCATAACTCTTCGCTCCCACTGTTCGTGTCGATGATGTCACTGTGGTATATGGATTCGGAGCAGTCACATTAAAATCCGTTTGCGTTTGTGACTTGGTAAACTGATAGTTATTCACCGATACATTCGTCTGAGTCGCGATCTCCTGGTTCATATTCTTATTCCCCAATCGATCCGATCCATATAATGGCACTTCTGATAGTTTTAATGTCACATTATTCCCCACCGGTTTCTTGTCATAAATAGCCATTACATTCCCGCTCGCATCGCGCAAGTAATACTGTTTCTTTATTAAGCCTCCTGAGTTAGTCAAAACTTCTTTGGTTATTCGGTTTCCCATCCCATCGTATTCAAATATAATGGTTTCTGATGAACCTATCACACGCTTCACCTTCCCAATTACATTCCACTCTATTTCCGTGTCATTATAATTATCATTCAACAGATTCCCCATATCATCATATTCATAGTTCTCATCTCCTTGTGTCCCCATATGAAAATCTGATGTTCCAGAAGGAATCACAGAAGATGCATCTTCAATATGATCCAGCCTGTTATTCACTCCAGGACTTACATATTGGTAATCCATATCATCCACTTTTCCTTGTGATGAGGTTCCATATCTATCCACTGTTTTGATATTTCCGTTCGCATCATAAGTAAACGATTCATCGTATCGTTTATCACCATCTAAATACTTCGCTCCATCCCACCATTTAAAATCAGAGTTTAATATTCGGTTTAATGCATCATATCGATAGACATTCATCTTCACATCGTACTCATCCATCGTTAATCCTCCGGTAAACGTATTGGTCAACCACGTACTAATATTTCCATTGTATAACGAAGTATTACTATTCACATCTGACCCTGCTGCCGTAAACGGATTGTACTGACTATGCTTACCAATACGCGTTTCTTTTCTTTGATAATCTCCGTCAAAATACCCCAATTCCATCGCAAATGCATCTCTTGCTGTACTGTTAATCGCAAAGTCTTTTTTGGTAATCGTCACACCTGCTGCGGTTAATCCTAAACCAGTAGGCAATGATCCTTCTCCAGTAGCATAGATTTTTACTTTATGATCTCCTACTACTTCTGCTTTGAGTCTATTCAATAGTCCTGAACTCGCTTTTTCATAGGACGCATTAATCTCTGAACTTAATGCCAAAGCAAATAATTCAGGTGTACTTACTGACGTAAAACTATACGTTGTACTTGATCCATTTAAACTCAACGTTGCACTACTTACAGAACCCGATACATTTGTAATATCAATATATCCTACATGTGCACCATCCGCACCTTTATCATTGCGTCCTTTGGTATCTAAGTCTACTGTATTTACACTCTTTAAGAAACCTTGCAATGTATACACATAATCTACACCCTGAATTTCATCCTGGCCCAATTCTATTCGACTTAATGGGCCATGTAAATAATATTCATATGCTGCATCTCTGTCCCATAAAATGCCATCTTTGGATGTATAAACTTCTGTGATTCTATTGTCTTCATCATAGTTATATCTATGATAGAACTGGTCTTCACTATCTACATCATAATGACTATTGTATTTCACTTGATTCACATTCCCACTCACCAGGTCATATTCATAATCCAGAATTTTCACTCCGATCTCATCCATATCGTGAATCAACTTTTTCACATTACCATGCATATCATAACTATAATATGTTGTCACATGATCATTCCAGGTCTTTTCTACACGATTTCGCACATTTTCCAGTGCTATACTTGTTACTCCACCTGTTTGATTGGTTATATCAGCTGTACTGTTTCTACTCTTTCCATATTGAGTATATACCTCTTCTGATGTGGTATAACCTGATAAACTTGGATCTAAAATTATATTCGTCAACATCTGATCAAAACTTACTGCTGACGAACTGGTTACCTGACCCACTTCAACAACTCTGCCCAATTTATCATACTTAGTATAACTAAACTTATTGTTATTATCATCTTGATTCGAATTTTGACTCAGTACCAATTGACCCAGATTATTATATCCAAACTGACTCTGTCCTCCATCAGGAGTATCCTGCCATACCAATTGCTTTAATGAATTGTATCTATACTTTGTACGCATTGTATGTGATGGATACACTGGCGTATTTCCTGCTGGATTATCTCTATACGTTTTCACAGATGATACCTGAGATGCATTCAACAAATTCACTCCAAGTGGAGGAACTGTCTCAATCAAATTCCCAGCTCTATCATAGTAATACAAAGTATATTGACCAGCCACCAAATCATATCTCATACTTAGATTATCCGTATAATCCTCCGCACACTTTTTATAATTCTCTTTTAATTCATTCGTCTTATCCTCCAAACATGCACTTAATAATCCTCTAATCGCATTATTCTGATTTTGTTGTTGAATCTCTTCGCACGATAATGGAACTTCTATATCCTTTGGCGTATTATCTACCTCAAACGTATATCTCACACATACATCACAAGATTTAGAATAATAATTAGCACAATTAGTTTGTTTTCGAAATTCATCTATCTCACTCGCATCGTAATCGGTTGATGATTTTGCTGTAGTATTATAAGTGTTGCCCGATACATGCCCATATGTAAATGGCACATAACATCCTAAATATTCAACATTACTTGATATACCCTGGTACACATTAACTACTCCTGATCCATTTACAGAACCCACAGGAGGATTCCCTGTATAATACAACATATTGGGGTTCAAATCTATTTGGAAAAACTCTCCTGATCCATTATACACAATATCATTAAATACTTTTCTATTTACATTATTGTATAAATAAGGTGTATAAGAGGCACCTGAATAATCGTAATATGATCCTGTTTCTATTGTCAATCCCCTCATCCATGAATCATGGCTATTCGCATTTTGTGGTTCAATCTGAAATCCTGCTATTATATTGGGTTGTTGTGGACCACTCTCACAATCGTTCTCTAATGTCAACTTCACCATAGTAATAATACTCTCTCTACTTTTAGTCACCACACCTGTCTCACTTGTCTCTTCAATCTCCGAAATCTGTGCCTCTACATATGTCTTTGCTCTTAATAATCCCGCAGTAGATGTTATCCATTCCTTCTCATCTTCGTAGACTTCCACATATATAGTTTCATTCGCTACAGGGGTTGGTAAACTAGTTGTATAAGTTGCTGATACCCCAGTAGCTTGACGTGAATCTATCAGCGTCTTAAATGAAGTTTTCCAAAAATCTGCAATATCATCTCCCAATACTTGCATTTCTTGATCAACCGATACATCTATACCTGATAAACTACTAACTGAATTTCCGATAACTTCTGCATATCCATATGGACAATTTGTAGATGTTGCACTTGCAGTAGAACAAGTATTCAAAGCATCTAAACTTTTGTTACTACTCACTTCTGATGGATAATCAAAATTCACAAAGTCACCGGAAAGAGTTCCTTCTAATTTTATTAATGATGGTTCAATTAAAGCCTCTTCATCATATAAATATACCTTCAAAATATTCCCGGAACTACTCGCTCTCATTATAGGATTAGATGAAGTTTTATTGATTTCATCTGCGATTAATGTTGCACTTTCTGAATATGTACTACCTGCTAAAACTTTCTTGTTCATTACATATTCTACATTCGTTCCATCATCATACTTCAATAAAAACTCCGTTGATCCTCCCCATGGAAAATCACTAATATCTATACTCGCTATTGCTGTATAATCTACCGGAGTCACTTTATTATAATGATACCACTCAGAATTAGACTTCCAACACATATTCTCTGATGGCACTGCATGGAAATTATCAAACTGATCAAAATAAAACTCTGCAATATGATAACGCACATCATAACCTGAAGGACTCACCCCTTTGAATATTCCACAGTGATCCAGATCACTAAGATTTTCAGGAGCCACCGCCCATGAAAATATCTCCGCCCCTGTTGAACATAATAATCTTACGTTCAACTCTAATATCTCATCATCTGAAAAATCATTCGGCATTATCTCTCTAAATATTACATTCACCTGAGCTGTTACTGATCTAAGCGTTCCTGTTCCATCCGATAGAGAAAAACCTTTTTCATAAGTATTCATTCTATCTCCCTGACTTCCTAATGGAGTTAGAACATGTTGTGGATTAGGACTCACCCAATTACTTCTTTCAGACATTCCCCTTTCTAAATTATCATAGAAAAACTTAACTATCTCTTCTTTAACCTCTTTTTGATAATCTGATACCGAATATCCATTTTGTATATATGGTGCATAATGTGCGGTCCCTAAAACTACATCTTCAATGTCCTGACGCTCTTTTGCTAACCTTTGCTGAACTTCTGTATCATCATATACATCGCTCATCTTAAAAGTCCCTGGAATTGAAATCTGATCTACTCCTACTCCATTTATAGAAAATGAATTCTCATTGTTTGTCTCTGAATCAAACTTCGCCCGACCCTCTAAATAAGTATGTAGTTCCTTATGACACTTTGTTTTACAATGTGCTACCATTAATTCAATCTCACAATCTTTTTTCGTGCTTACTATACCAGCTATATCATCTTCCCAATCATCTGAATAGATATCTGTATGACCATTGGCCAAATTTGCGGCTAAAACCGCATTATTATATGCCACCTCGTACATCAACTTATTATCATCACATTGCTCCTCACATGATAACTCTAATTCCACAGATGCAGTCGAATTAGAAATCTCATCTTTCATCTCTGGCATCGGGTCTGGAATCTTCTCTAAACAATCACACCCCATCTCTGCCAATGCCGCACGGTCTGACTCCTCTGCCCCTGTATTCACTGTCGAATTTGGATATTGCAAATACCTTAAACAATTATCATGTGCCAGGGCCTGTGTTTTATCTATATGTGTATTATGATTCTGATAAAAACTAGCTGATGAATAAAAACCCGAATGAACTACCTCTACTAATTTTACCTGATTCGATGGTATCCCTCCTATATTAGGCGGACCTCCCGGATGTTCAATATTATTATAGGTCACTATTATTCCTTTATTCTTCATATTCGCCAAATTCACTGCATCTATGAATTCCTGTGAAGATCCGTTTTGACCATATGCTACAATATCTATCCAATAACTACAACCAGGGCCTTCACTCGATACAGATAAACAATTAAATACACCTAATAAAAAATCATAATTCTCTTTAAAAGCACCTGCGGCAGAACCAGGGTTCTGGATTCCTCCATTCGCCATGCTCTCTGCTATCGTGATATTATTATCTAATAACTCACCATATAATGTAATACATGATAATATAGTATTTGACGCTATACCTTCATTACACATCCAATCTGTAATTAGGCCCTTAAAGTCTGCTATCGATGTTTGACTAATATTATTACTTAACAGATCTCCTGCTGGTTTTGTCAAAATATTTTTATAATACGTATTGTTGCCATCGTTTAATTGATAGGTCTTTTCTTTTTGAACATAGTTATACAATGTAGTCGCCAATGCGGTAGCCTTTGAGTTAAAATTAGGATCTGCACAAGTAAACCCTTCTATTGTATCACAACTCCATTGTGGAGCTGGTAAACTATATGGCCCACAACAGTTCTCTGTCAATGTCCAATTCTCATACTGTGACTCTAATTCTGAAATATAATAATCTAAATAAGTCTGCCCAGAATTAGGCCCCTCTAAATCATTAATCACTACCTCTTTCTCTATCGTATACACCCCAGGCTTTAAATGGATTGTTCCTGAAGTAATTCCTGATAAAAATGCACTACTCACTGTATTTCCAGCTGTTGATGTATTCGTATAATCTACTGCTGATACTGTAATATTGCCTGGAGCACTTCCATTCAAAAGATTACTATATACCGCATTTGTTTGTCCACACTCCAATAAATAACTTGGCGGGATATTTATCTCTAAACGTACATTACGATCCGGATCACTTGGATATTTCGGACTTGTAATCGTTATATAAACCTTGTAATCACACTCCGAACAAATATCATCACAATCGCCACATCCATTATCACAATCTAAATTAAAATCTGATGGAGAAAACGAATACGTTAAATCAATTTGATCTGCTTTTACCGAATTAAAAGTTCCTGCTCCCATCACCATTAATGTCTTCGAAGACGAACTACTATATCCATCTGAAGACAACATCCCTTCTGATAATGCATCCTCTACTGTTATAGTTTGCATCCCTCCTACTGGCGTTTGTCTATTTGAATAATCTGTTACTCTAGCTCCATCCAACATCGTGGCCAATACTTCCCCCTTTTTGGTCATATAATTAATAGAGGTTACTCCATTTGGATCTCTTGTACTCGTTTTATATACATTCTCAGCCAATGGTGCTTCATTTCCAAATATGTAATCTAACTCTTGCTGTGCAACACTCCCATATTCCACCACCGTATTATGCGCTCCTGATACATTCGTTGGATCTCCCAACTTCAGCACGTCACCGACTCCTCCTTGAACCCATACTCTTCCTGTTGCATCCGGAGTATATACATTTCTGGTATATGTCTGACCTTCCCCATCAGCCACATATAATCCATCCATCGATCCATTATTCTGATCACTATAATACTGAGACAATGAAGAAGTAGACTTTACACTATTAGGCGCAAACATTTTTCCATCCGTATCAAAATCTGCTGCTGAATAGACCCCTCCTGTTGATGAGGAAATCATAAAATGATTATCATACTCAAAATAAGACTTTTGAGTAGGTGCCATCATCGTATTTAATGCTCCTCTACCCGAATAATCATATACAGTCGCATTGGCTACAACTTCTTCTCTACTATTTAATTTCGTTTGAGTTTGTCTTACCTGATTTAATCCATTCGCATAAGTTACCACTTCTTTTCTCTTGCCTCCTTCTGCAAACTGTTGCATATAACTCCAGTTCTTCCCCTGCTCAAAACTTTGATCTATGAAAAACTCATTATTTGCCGAACTTCCCCCTGGCTTATAATTTCCAGATGGTGATGTAACTTTAAATTTTTGTCCCCCATCTGTACTTGCCGGAGTATAAAAATGTCCTAACGAAGCATCTATTGATAAACTGGACCATTCTCCTATATTCTTAACATTTGTTGCACCACCTGAATATTGTGATCCAATCGGTCTTACTCTCCATACATAATAGCCTTCTCCTGAACTTGGCATAAATGCATACGAACGCACTCCTCCATCTACTCTTACTTTTAAAGCTTTACTCCAATCTTTATATAACGTATATGATCCTCCTGAACCTTTTTTAGGATCTACTTTTAGTATCTCTAAATCATATGACTCAAAATAATCTCTATTTGTACCATTTGAACTATGACTACTCCAACTTAACATTACCTTGCTCTCTTGAGCTGAAATAACATCTACCGACTGATAATTGATATTACTTGAGGAATGTAAGTGATACTTATACTTCGCCTGATAATCCACCTTTAAACGTAAATTATTAGGTATCGTTCCTGTTACACTCGTCACTGTTAATCTTACAGCACTTGAAGAATGAAAATTAGATCTGATATACTGCTTGGCATCTCTTAAATCGTTCGAATTCACCGTCAACACACCCGATAAAACCACTGAGCTCCCTGAAGAATTTGAGTATTCTAAATCATATCCAACACTTATAGTCCCTTGCGTTATATTAGGGTTTGTTACATCTCCATAATCCAATGAAACCAACATAATCAACTCGTCTGTACTCACTGTTTGTGATCCGTTTGTTGACAATGAAGAATAACTCCCTGTAAGCGAATTATTCACTAAAATATTAGACCCTTCAAAAACAATTTGAGAGATCACACTACCGCTCATCGCAACTATTGCAACGAACAATAAAAACACTTTATGTAATTGATTCTTTAGTTTCATAATTAGAGTTTTGATATAGAGTAATTTTTATAACGTGCTAAAAGCTCTTCCTTTTCATTAAAAAAATAGCGTTTCACATCATGATGTGGGTATGCCGAAAATCGTGCCTTTGACACCAATTCAACATACGTGATTTCTTCGTAGAGTTGCTCCGAATAATAGCCTTTTACTATACTATCCGGTAAAATCTCCCCTTTAGAATAGTATATGTTCTGATACATCAGATTATCAAACTTGTAATAATTCTTAGGGGCTATTTTACATTCATACGAAATATTCTTCCCCTCATTATAGGTTACCGATGATGTATAAGACATAATTGAATCAAAAGCATTTACCAGACTATTCATATAACCGGTTGCCATTTCTTCTTCCGATTCTATCTCTTTGATATATATCTTTTTCGCTTCTTCATTTAAAATGATCATCAGACTATCATCTATATAATAGCTCATCTCATCACTGCTTATAATGACCATCTTTCCATTCTTATAAAAATCGGTCGTTCTTACATCTGATGTATAACTTGATTTACGCGAATAGGTCTGCATCTGAAAATGTAAATACTTCTCCGTATTCACCATATTTGCATAATCCGAAGTATGTTGCTTTAATTTTTCTATCGCATCTAAAGGAAACTGGTATTGAGATATAACAATACCTCTCATCCCCAATAGCAATACCATCATTATCAATCCTGTTCTCATATCTTATTGTCTAGGCTTACCTTCTGAGTTATACTGTGTTTCTGAAAGCGTTACTATTCCTTCGCTTGTCTCTTTTAATTTGCGGATTAACTTCCCTTCCTCGTTGTATTGATAAATCAATGCAAAATGCTGACTATCAAAATTTGCAACTAAGCGCTGATGATTATCATACACATACGTCACCATCTCTGATTTTACCGGTTGAACTCGAACATCATCTATATAAATCGTAGGGCCTGATGATGTCCATGATGTACATGACATCTCAAATCGTATTCTTGAAGGTTCAATACCCGGAGGAGATACTCCTGCTAAATCAGAACCATCTAACTCTACTTCATATAAACTCCATTCTCCACATGATTGAGCGAGTTCCATATCTTCATTTCTAACCGTACCATTCCCATCTGTAAGCTTGACATTAAAAGTTGGAGTCCCTGTGGTTTTTACCCATGCCTGAACTAAAAAACCATCTCCATCTAAAACATCCGTATTACTCCATAAACCGCCATTTAAACTCGGTGCTATATTAAAATATCCCGCATCCTTAACTTCAACACACTGATTACCCGTATGACCAAATGTCGTCTCCACATCCAAACTACTCGTCTGCTCTATTCCATTATCAAAATATTTAAGTACAGGGGAAGAAGAAGGGTCCGGAATGTACGTATTCTCAAATGATTCAAAGGATACTTCAAAAAATCTCCCATGTTGTACAACTCCTATTACTTGCGTGTTGTTATACCCATATAAAGCCCCGCTCGTCACTCCCAATGCGTTAATCTCATAAATAGGATCTCCATTAGCAGAATACTCCATCATATTGGAGGTCTTAATCCATTTATCATAGTCATTAGAAGACACATCCCTCCATAAAAATTGAGAATAACCAAAAGTCCCTCGATCATAATTCTTATAATCATCTGTAGCTGCAGTATTAATTATAGATCCATCTAATTCCGACTTATAGGTATAAGATTCTTTTACTCTCCATTTATTTAAAAAGCCTTGCTCTACCTGATTTGGAAATACCCCCGTCATATCCTTCGCATATCGAGTTAAATCCGTTGACCAATTCGATGAAAATGTTTGTGCATTCGCACTGATCACATGCTCTAAATACAACCCGTTATTAAATGAAATACAATCAAATTCTTCTACACTTCCGCATAGCCCACTTTGAAATACAACATTTCCAGTAGCTTGATCCAATACAAATTGCCCGTTCTCTCCTACCGTTTGATGTGCCATCTTCATCGTCACAGAACAACAACCATACTCCCCATTAGCAGATGTCACCACCACACTCATGGTCTGGGTTTCTATTACTACATCATTAATAGAATATTTAACCTCTATGTTAAATGTTCCTGCATAATAAAAATACACATCTGAATAATACGGTCCCCCATTGGGATCTAACAATGGTTGATGCACCCCATAACTGTTATTGACCCGGATACTATAACCCAAATTATCACTCGAATTATAACTCCCCGCTATCTTTTCTATCTTAAACCTCAAAACATAATCTAATGTCGAATGAGGTACATAAGTCGCATTAAAATTAGCTGCAAGACCAATTAATGGAGACATAAACAATAAAATATAAATTAACTTTTTCATCGGTTTAATTTTAGTTTGATGGATAACCTAAGCCGCCTTCACCACAGTGATACAATGTATAAGACTTTCCGTCACATGAATACTCATAGGATACTATTGAAAAACTTGTCTTAATTGGAGAAGAGGTTTGATCTATTATCACGTCCACCTTCACATTCCTAATACTCATCCCCTCACAGTTTATCACTGAAAAACTTGACAAATCAACCTCCGTATACGGCCCATATAAAACTATGGGTTGACTAGGTGTACTACTCAAGTTTGTTGTTGCCTGATTTAAATCATTTATAAACTGATTCGTTCCATAACTAATACCACTCGGTGTTGAATAATAATTAGGCACTCCTTCTGGAGAGAAAAATACCGTTTGCCCCATCATTGTATTCATCTGATTCGTATATCCACTTCGTAATATCTCAATACGACTAATATTCGATGGTAAGGTACTCGTACTATGCATTGACCTTTGAACAACCAGTTTATTATTCAAGGCATCCACATCTGTGACATGATATAAGCATGCTTTATCATTAATTTCTAAGAAGTCACCAACCTGGAAAGATTCCTCTAATCCACAGAAATTAGAGGACGAAGTGGCGTTAAACGTAATTGTACTCAAACCTGCGGATGTATTTCCTGTAATTGATGATAATCCCCATAATGACGGCTCTATCACTAAACCCTCATTTTGATACTTAGATCGCATCCCTTTATAGTTCCACATCGCCTTAAATTTCTGATCCAAATACACTCCTTCTTTAAAATCATCTTTATAGGTCGTCACTACAGCATCACCCGTGTAATCATCATATACTCTATTTACCGTATGCGTACGTATTCCATCATTCACCGTAATCACCTCTGTTGGAATCGAAGTATGTTCCACTACTTTTGATACACTTGCTGTATTGTATTTCGTACGCGTATATGAAGCTTTCACTGGCGAACTTAAATCTGCCAACTTTGCCAAAATTCCAGGTATAGGTATTGGTATCCCCGGATAAGCTATTCCTCCTGGACCATCTGTATCTAAAGTAGCTCGAACACTTACATTTTCATCCACAATAGACTTACTATATCCATGTACACTCACCTTTCTTCCTAAATCTCCCAATCGTGCTGTTTTTATAGCCATATTATCACCCATCAACTGTACCGTCTTAGACTGATCATCTCCGCGCTTTTCATAATGCATATACTTATACTCTGTTGATGAAACCAAACTCTTTCCATCATTCGATAACACACGTGTCATCTTTGGTTTACCATGCATATCATTTAAATGAACCACGATCCCTTGAGTCGCTGAAAACTCTTCATTCGTTACACTAAATCCTGGAACACCTAAACTTGCAGTTAACTGTGGTGTACGTCCATAATTTGGTGGCGGGGCATCTACACTTGGATTCTCCATAAAACAGGGATAATCCTTTGCTGTATAAAACTCTTTTACCGTCTTTCCTGTTCCTGTCTTCCCAGGGTGAATTGAACGACTCGTTACCTTTGAATATCCTATTGATGGACCAGGCATAAACCCAAATCCTATTGGCCCCATATGCTTGTATAAATAACTTGAGCCTAATATCGATTCGCCTAAAGATATATCCGACTTATCTATAGGATGTACCCATGGATTTTCCATCTTAATACTTCCACTCTCATTGGTCGCTACTCCTGAAGATATGCCCTGACCATTATCATCCAGCGTATATAAATATTCCGTTCCATATACTGTTGCCGGGTCAGATAACATTCCTCCATCTTCGTACATTAATAATCGTTTTACACGAGCGCCTCCTGCTTTCTTCCCTGGCTTTCTATAGTCACCAGTACCCAATGGTAGATTTAAACGCACATAAGACATTTCAGGATCCATATACTTACATTTTTCAACAACCCCTGATGCCGCACTTTCTAATATTCCTAAAAAGGATTTTGCCATTCCTTTCTCACTTCCCCCATCTACAGCTGATGTTAGACCAACTACATTTTGACCTCCATCTACTAATAACCTCCTTTGTGATTTATAAAAGTCCTTACAGACCTTCCTTGGAATCTCTCGCTTACTCGTTTTTCCTGGGTTATTAACCGGATTATCAAACTCTGGGCTAGATGTATTCGGATTTCTTTCATCAAAACTGAAGAAAAAATACCCATCTTTAAAACCATAACTCGATATCACCGAAAACCCTTCAATATAATCCGTATGATTACGCTTTGAATCCGGAGTATCCCCTATTAACGCATATAAAAATTTAAAATACATCCGATCCCCTTCTATCATCGGCTCAAATAGCTTTTTAGCTAAAGCTTCTCGCTCACTCTTCGTATTCGGAGTAGACAACCCTATCTTCTCTATATCAATATAATATAGCTTGTTATTTGTCTCTTCAACATCCGTATCCGAATGAAGCGGAACCATCACCATCGCATTGCGGTTTTGTACATAAGCATATTCATGTTGTTCATATTGAACATGGATTTCCCCACCACTTGGTAATTTTATTTGCTTTAATAAATAGGCCGCTGGATCGAACTTACTATAATCCGGATCCTGATTATTAAATGGGAAAAAGCGCTTTAAATTTTTACTCGCATAATTTAAATCTGATTTGTCCTCATCATAATTACAATACTGCCCCCAACCATCTGTGTTCACAGACATATAATTAGGATGTTGAATTCCTACTGGAATATCCCCATGATCAAAATCGTTAATATTTCGTCCTACTTGATCTGATGAAGGATACTGAGCACTAATAGGATAACTCGTAATATTAGGATACTCATATACAAACTCATATGGCTGTATTCTATTCTTAGAAATCCCTCCGTGTTCTACCCATACTTTCTTTAAGGTTAACTTCCCACTAGAAGATGAATTATTAGGTAAGCCATTTGCCAAAGTATAATCATACTTGAAATGAACACTCGATAATTCTTCGGATAAGGAACCATCATCACTTTGTTTTGCATATAGCTCAATCTCATCTAATTTCTTCAGACTCTTTCTCGTTCCGGTACTTCCATCCCATTCTGCAATCGCTTCCGCACTTGAACCATTCGGTAATCCCACCGATTGTCCGTCTGATCGACTACTCTTTTTAAACTTCGCTACGTGAGTCTTTGAATGCACCTCATGTAATAAATACACCTCTTTCTCTCCATATCCAAAACTTCCCATATCATCTCGATTCGTTGATAAGGAACCTGAAGATAAACTCACCCCAATATATGGAGATCTATGACCATACCATGCGTCTGAGCCATCTCCACCATGTACTCGCTCATATTTAAACTGTGTATAACTTCCAAAATCATCCTCTGATGGACCATCTCCTGTACGGTCTATATAATCTGGTGTGAGTATCTGTGTAAGTAAATACGTTGTCGCATACATATTCCCATCCTTCTGACCTACTTTACGTTTTGCACCACTATCAGAAAATTGACTCTTATCTAACATCGCTATCAAGCCATCTTCTGAAAAGATTACATTCGGTGAACCTGAATAGTCACTCGATTCCAAACCATACTGGATATTCTGCTCATTTCTTTCATATACCGGTAATCCATATACATAGATTAATCCATCCTTATTCGTTGTTACAATCTCTGCAATACCTCCTGCAGGGTAATCTCCATAGTCATAATCCTCATAACTACTTCCATTATAATATTCTAACCCCTTCTCATAAGTCCTATATGGGCTACTTCGCTTTCCTAGCTTTGAAAAATCCTCATTCGTATGAGTCACAATATGTGTACTTCGTTGCTTATGTTTCCCATCACTTCTGAAGTTAACCATACGAAACCCTCCATATGAATTATCATTTGCTGATACATTCCCCGTTAATGTCGGAGAATATGGTGCATCATTAAATACATCATGTCTTTCCGTTAAATCAAAATATCCAGCTAAGTCCCCAGCAAACAAGTAAAATACTTTCTCTTGAGATTCCTCAAATGAAGACTCTGACTTAAAAGATTGATCTACACCCATAAATTCTTCCCACTCTCCTATATCTGTCTGATGATAATTTGATGCTATCGATCCTCCATACCCGAACTCTAAATTTGCAAGACCCGGAATGAAATTTAATGGCACTGAAAAACCAGCTCCAAAATCCACTCCTATATCTTCACTACGTATTTCATTCGGTCTGAAATATCCAAAATCTCCTCGCACCGCTTCAAAACTCCCTCCAAAAGCTTCTCCACTTAAGCTATAATTATCTGCATTCGCTAGTGGATACCCCAAAACTTCATCGTTCTTCTCTAAATGAGACTCCATCTCCATCGTATAATCCATCAATCCTTTTGGATCATCTTGGGCTTTCTCTGTATTTAAATAGCCATATACCGTCTCCTCCTTTACTTCATACTTGTTCTTCTGCATCGAAAATGTTCCCGTAGCAGACCACTGACCCTTTATTGGTACAGGTGCAAAAGCTGCTCCAACATCCAATTTAATACTTGTCATAACTCCCATAGACTCTGACACAGAAACCGGAATAGGGCGAAATGATGGACCAAATGAGGGATTAAAAAAAGATAACGCTGATTCCTTTCCCTTATTCATAGTTTCAGTATCTTTTTCCTTTTGTTTTTCGGTTAGAAGTAATTTATCTATTTCACTTTTACCCTTAGCATCTTCCTCACTTAAAGGCCTATCTTTAGCCGAAAATGCATTTAATGCATTCATTGGATTAATGCTATATGTCGCCCCATTATACTTCCCATTCGAAAAACTCGCATTGATATTGGCCACTCCTGCAAAATCTGATGCGCCAAAACTTAATGAAGTTCCTAATCCATTATAATTATTAAAGGATATTGTTTGACTTATATTCGCTCCTATCAATCCTGATGACTCTCCCTTTGATGTCTCTTTAGCAAATATGTCTATATTTACTCCCAACTTCGCTCCTATTGTCCAGTTTGCTGGCATACGATTATAATAGGTCACCTTCGCTCCATCATACTCATCTGGGAAACCCTTCTTATTCCTATTAATCACTCCTGGATTAATATTCCATCCCAATCCAACCCAACTCGATAATGCCTCATTATTCACTGAATTACTATGATAGGATAAGTTTACCGGATACCCATTCGGTACATTCAATAACGGTAAATTATAAGTAAAACTCCCATCAAATTCATTGACCATATTCGTGGTCGATACCGGCTCAAATGAACTATACTCCGGCATACTCGAATGCCCTGTAATCGCATAACTATACATCGGGAACATGATCTGATTTACAAACAGGATCAACATCCCATAACTCGCTGTCTTTAATAATGGTCTTATTCTCTTCATTTTACAAAGTATTGTAATACGTTTCTTCGTTTATTGGTAGATCTCTTAATACAGACAAGTCAAACCGAAACTTCAACTTCCCCATACCAAATATCTGGTCATCATATACCAGGGTTACTTGCTCTTCTTTTAATTGGGTCTCATCAAACACAATATTATACACACATCCCCTCCCCAATTCATATCGCTCTTCAAATTGTGCAATATCAGGTGGTATCTTACGCCCTTCTTCCTCTATATAAATAAAGTCCTTCCAACTATTCATCAAATACCACTTGTATTGCCGGTACTCTTCATAATTACGTGAATATCTCTTTAAAAAATCTTGCTCCTTTCCCGTTATTGAAAAAACAAAACTTAAACCTCCATCTAAATCTCTATCCTTTCTTAACTCACCGGGAATACAGCGAACATCCACATCTAACTCCTTAAAATTTCGGTGTTTCGAAAAATCTTCGCGATGAGCCTCTATATACCCCAACAGATCTTCCTTACTCTCTATTTCCTCTCTCACACATCCAGAAATAAAAAAGACCATTATATATATCCATATATAACTACATCCCCTCATAACTGCCATTCAATCCAATCAGTAATTCCTCCGTTATGTTCTTGTCCTTATCACTATACAAAACATTCCCCTGATCCGTGATTCCTACAATAAGTTCATAGCCCTGCTCCTGAGCATACCTTTCTACATACACCTCAATCTGATTTGATACTTCCTCCATCAAACGATCATTCTCCCTTTGGATATTCTCCGTGTATCGCTCCTTCGCTTCTAATAGATTATTCTTCTTGTAATTTAATATCTCCTCTTCCTTCTTCCGTCTCTCTATCGATAAACTCTCTCGCTCACTTTGATACTTTATAAAAGACGCTTTTAAATCCTTCTCTAATTCCTCCAGATTCTTCGCCCACTCTGCTTCCTTCTTCTCATAATCCGACTGTGCTTCCTTATACCCATTATAATCCAATAACAAACGAGTGTTATCCACATACCCAACCTTTCGGGTATCTCCTATATATAGACTTAGAAAAATTACGATTAGCACCAACGATAGTGCGCTGATTATTATAGAGTATCTCTGCATGGTTAATTTATTTTTATCCCTACAAAAATCCTAAATCATCAAACCCTCTAAAAGAGCAAATACACCCCAATACATACCTTTTTTTACTCCATACTTCAGTGAGTTTCTCACTTTATTTGAGAGTTATTTAGATGCTCAAATAAATTTGTCTCCTAATCATTAATCATCGTTAGCCCTTAGAAATAAGTAAACTTCCCTAACTCCAACCATATCATCCGCGTTAATATAAATAGATACCCTTTTTATTTATTTAAAACTTAATGCTATGATACGTACTCTTCTTATGCTTATATTTTTTATAAGTCTATCGGCAACCCAGGCTCAGTCTACTTTAAAAGGTAAAATAACGGACAAAGATTCAGGTGAACCATTGCCATTTGCTAATATAGATTTAAGACTCGATAACAAAACATTGTCAAGAGCTCAATCTGACTTTGATGGTAATTTTATATTCAAAAATGTTGCTCCAAATACTTATACCATAAGAGTGGCTTGTATTGGATATAAACCAGTTCAAATATCAAACATTGAATTGAGTATAGATTCCATTAAACATATAGATATTAAAATGCAACCCACAACAATTGAAATGCAGGAATTCGTAATGGTGGAATATAAAAATAGGCTTATTGATAAATCTCACACAACCGTTAAACGGACTGTATCTGAAGAGGATTTTACGAGTATAGCTATTCGTTCCACTTCTGAGGTAAGTATGAATACAGCAGGTGTATACGACCCAAATAGTCAATATAAATATCAATTACCTCCATCCAATGAAACCTATAGTGCAATTACAGACAACAACTTTAAAGATGTCGCTTTTGATCCTTTATCGACTTTTAGTATTGATGTCGACAAAGCTTCGTATACTAATGTTAGACGTTTTATCAATTCGGGACAGCTTCCGCCAAAAGAAGCTGTGAGAATTGAAGAAATGGTTAACTATTTTGATTACGATTACCCACAACCTAAGGATGACAAACCCTTTTCAATTACAACTGAGTATACTAAATGTCCTTGGGATTCTTCTCACAAACTGGTCCACATTGGAATTCAAGGTAAACAAATAGAATTTGAAGATGCGGCACCAAGTAATCTTGTATTCTTAATAGATGTCTCCGGTTCTATGAGTTCCCACGATAAATTAGGATTAGTTAAAACTGGCTTACATTTACTGGTAGATCAATTACGTCCGCAAGACCAGGTAGCTATTGTGGTTTATGCCGGTGCAGCAGGTTTGGTACTACCATCTACAAATGGCGAACATAAAAGCGAAATTCATGAAGCCATTGAAAACCTATCAGCAGGTGGTTCCACAGCTGGTGGCGCGGGGATTAATTTAGCCTATAAAGTTGCAAAACAACACTTTATTAAAGATGGAAATAATCGCATCATACTTGCTTCGGATGGTGATTTTAATGTGGGAATCTCAAGTCGTGAAGGATTGGTCAAGCTTATTGAAGAAAAAAGAAATCAAGGTATATTTCTAACCGTTTTAGGCTTTGGAACTGGAAATATCAAAGACGCAACCATGGAACAATTGGCTGATAAAGGGAACGGAAATTATAATTATATCGACAATGCCTTAGAAGCTAAAAAAGTATTTGTGACTGAATTAGGTGGGAACCTAATCACCATTGCCAAAGACGTAAAAGTTCAGGTAGAATTTAATCCGGCAGCCGTAAAAGGCTATCGATTGATTGGATATGTAAATCGTAATCTCAACAATGAGGATTTTAACGATGACCTTAAAGATGCGGGAGAAATTGGATCGGGCCACAATGTCACCATGATGTATGAAATTATTCTAACTGAATCTGATGAAGAATTTTCTGATATTGATCCTTTGAAATATCGTAAAGATTCTGAGTCTTTGGTGGAGTTAAATCATGAGGTACTCACTATTAAATTCCGATACAAAGATCCAAAAGCATCTAAATCTAAACTGATCACAGAAGTTTTATACAACGAACCCATTCCATTTGTTCAAACTTCAAACAATTGTAAGTTTTCTGTATCGGTGGCTTCATTTGGAATGCTTTTACGCGATTCTGAGTATTCTGGGAGCTACGCTTATTCCGATGTTATAGAATTAGCTCAAAACTCCAAAGGAACGGATGATGACGGTTCTCGTTCAGAGTTTATTCAACTTGTAGAAATGGTCGCTGTATTAGACAGAAATTAAATTTCAGGATAACGCATAAAAAAGCCTCTTTCAAATGAAAGAGGCTTTTCTTTTAAATATGTAACCGAGATTATTTTTTCTCGTTTTTCTCCATTGAAGCTTTCAACGCTGCAAGCGAATCTAAATCTCCTAATGTAGATTTTTCTGTTTTCTTGTTTAAAGAATCAACTGCACGGCTAGCGGTAGCTCTGTTAGCTGCTTTCGCTTTTTTCTCCATTTCAGCTTTTTCTTTTGGATCTTCTTCGAAAGTTCTAGTATGAGAAACGATGATTTTTCTAGCATCTTTGTTGAACTCTAATACTACGAAGTCTAAGTTGTCATCATTTACCAATTTAGCTCCACTCTCTTTCTTAGAATGACGTGTTGGGCAGAAACCTTCGATTCCATATGGTAATGCAATTACAGCACCTTTATCTCCTACTGAAGTAACAGTACCTTTATGAACAGATCCTAATTCGAATACTGTTTCAAATACATCCCATGGATTCTCTTCTAATTGTTTATGTCCTAATGATAAACGTCTGTTGTCTTTATCAATTTCTAAAACAACCGCAGTCATTTCTTCACCAACTTTAGTGAACTCTGATGGGTGATTTACTTTCTTGTTCCAAGACAAATCAGAAATATGAATCAATCCATCAATTCCTTCTTCTAACTCAACAAATACTCCGAAGTTTGAAATATTAGTTACTTTACCAGAAGGCTTGCTATCGATTGGATATTTGCTTTCGATATCTTCCCATGGATCAGTAGTTAAGCTACGCGTAGATAATGACATTTTACGCTCATCACGATCTAAAGTCATAATTACCGCTTCTACTTCATCACCTACTTTGAAGAAATCCTGTGCAGTACGTAAGTGCTGAGACCAAGACATTTCAGATACGTGGATCAATCCTTCTACACCTGGAGCGATTTCAACAAATGCACCGTAATCAGCCATCACAACCACTTTACCTTTCACTTTGTCACCTACTTTAAGGTTTTCATCAAGTGATTCCCATGGATGTTTTTGTAGTTGTTTTAAACCTAGAGCGATACGTTTTTTGTTATCGTCAAAGTCTAAGATTACCACGTTTAATTTTTGATCTAATTCAACGAAATCTTCTGGGTGATTTACTCTACCCCAAGAAAGATCTGTAATATGAATCAATCCGTCTACACCACCAAGATCGATGAATACACCGTAAGAAGTAATGTTTTTAACCACTCCTTCAAGTACCTGACCTTTCTCAAGCTTAGACATGATTTCCACTTTTTGTTGCTCTAATTCAGCTTCAATAAGTGCTTTATGAGATACTACAACGTTTTTGAATTCATTGTTGATTTTCACCACTTTGAATTCCATGTTCTTTCCAACATATACATCGTAATCTCTAATTGGCTTCACGTCAATTTGCGAACCTGGTAAGAATGCTTCGATTCCGAATACATCTACAATCAAACCACCTTTAGTTCTACATTTAACGAAACCTTGAATTACTTTTCCAGTCTCTAATGCTTCGTTTACATCATCCCAAGCACTTAACATACGTGCTTTTTTATGAGAAACGATTAATTGACCGTTTTTATCTTCTAAGTTCTCAACGTAAACTTTTACTACATCTCCGATTTTTACATCCGGATTGTAACGTAATTCGTTTACAGAGATAATTCCTTCAGATTTATAGTTGATATCAACTACTGCTTCTTTGTTTGTTAAAGCAACAATTTTACCATCAACAACTTCGTGATCTGCAATTGAAGTCAAAGTAGACTCATACTCTTTCTCATAGTTTGCAAATACATCTTCCGGATATACATCATCAGTTTTACCGATAGCGCTCCAATCGAAATCTGCTAATGGTTCAACTTTTGAGTAATCAACTGGCTCAGAAGAAACCTCTGCTTTAGGAGCTTCCTCTTTTACTTCTGTCTCAGCAATGGTTTCTACCACTTCTTCAACATCCACTTTAGTTGCTTTTGTAGCTTCAGCTTTTGCTTCCACTTTCTCTTCTGTAGCTTTAGGAGCTACATCTTTTTTTTCTTCAGCCATATTGGCATTAAAAATTTGTATTATGGTATCGGGATTCCATAAGATATTAAACCCGAGCTACTCCCGAATGTAGCACACCCAAATATTGGGGCTGCGAAAGTAATGATTTAATTTAGATTTCAATATAGGGTTAAGGCATTTATTCATAATAAATTGTGAACAAACTTCCCTATAGCTAAAAGTAAACTAAGCAACTACAATCCAACTCTTTACCAAATCCAGTTGTTCTGCTCTTGTTAAATTTGAATTATCCAATACACGTGCATCTTCCGCCTGACGTAATGGAGACTCTTCTCTAGTTTGATCAATATGATCTCTATGGGTTAAGTTTTGTTTGATCTCTTCTAATGTAACTTGTTCACCTTTTGCGATTAACTCATCCATTCTTCTTTGCGCTCTTACATCTGGTGAAGCCGTCATAAATATCTTTAACTCTGCATTTGGTAATACCACAGTCCCGATATCTCTTCCATCCATCACTACGCCTTTATCTTTGGCCATTTCCTGTTGTAAAAAAACCATACGATCACGTACTTCTTTCACCACAGCTACCTGACTTACTCTTTGAGATACTGGCATTTTACGGATTTCTTCCTCCACATTTTCATCGTTCAAATAGGTCACTTGCTGATCATTCAACGAATCATACACCAACTTCACATGAACTTCGTCTATTCTTTCCTTTAAAGCCTCTTCATCCAACTTCAGGTCATTAAAAAGATCCTCACGCATCGCGAATAATGTCACCGCACGATACATCGCTCCGGAATCCACATAAACATACTTAATTTCTTTAGCCAATTGTTTAGCCAAAGTACTCTTCCCACAAGACGAAAATCCGTCAATTGCAATATTTATTTTATCCATGATTTCAATTGAAGATCGCAAAAGTATTCGATCTGTCGGGTTAAATTTAATTTGAAGAAGACTTTCTTCGGAATGTTTTCAAGTCAGTACTTAAGGTCAAATGATGACTTGTTCCTGCAGAAGTATAAGATGCTACAGCGTATGAAAACTTAAGTCGTTTTATCCTCATTCCCAAGCCAAACGAAAAGGCATTTAAAGTTGTTTTAAGGGGAACGCTTAATTCAGACTTTCTTAAATGATTGTATGCTATTTGAATAAAGAAATTCTCCGATGGTACAATCTCTGCTCCAAAAATAAAGTGACGAAACAGATTATCCACGGTAAAACTACTTCCTCCATCTGTAGCTATACTTCCTCCACTCGGACCTATAGTTGGCAATCCTTCTACGGCTTGATTTCCTACCAAATTCCATTTTTGCAAATTGTTTACTAAAAGGGTAAATCTTAATGGTGCTTTAGCCAATTTAATAGATCCTGCCAATTGCATATTAAATGGTAATTTCTGTCTCTGCCCTTTGAAATATGGCACGATTTCAAACCCCATATTATTCATCACCGCACCAGCTGTAAACAATTTATTCTTACTTACATACGTGGCACCTAAATCAAATGCAACTCCAAATGAGTTTAAATAATCGTAATTGGAATAGATCAATTTCATACTGGCCCCAACAGAGAACAATGAATCTAAATGGCGGCCATAGGAAACATCAAACGCATAATCCCCTGCCTTAAAAGTTCCGTTTTGTGTTCCGGTTTCATCTGCTCGAATAAAATCACCATAACCCATAAATTGTAAACCACCACTAAATGTCCCAATACCATCATAGTGTTTGGAATACGCTACATATCCCATGTTAATATCCGAGATATAATTGATATAGGTGATCGTAGCCAGCTTATCCATTGTACTGTCTAATACCGATGGATTGTCAGCCACCAAATTTAAATCATGTGTACCTGAAGAAATAAAGCTTCCACCCATTGCGGCAGACCTTGCTGATGTTGGTAAATTCAAGAACTTATACGTTTGCGTACTATTTACCTGTCCTACAAGCGTAAAAAATTGAAATCCAAATAAAAGTAATAGTATGTTCTTTTTCATCAGTCGAATAAATCGCTATCAATACGTCACGAAACTAAGAATATTGTTTTGAGTAGTTGATTTTTATTAAAATTTCTTTCTTACTGCATGAGTTGATGCGCGTTCTCTAATGCAGCCTCTGTAATATTCTCTCCGCTAAGCATTCTCGCTATTTCTACCTTCCGCTCTTCAGGAGTAAGAACGCGTAAACTGGTTTCAGTTACTTCCTCATCTGAGGATTTGGAAACCTCTAAGTGATGAACTGCTTTTCCTGCAACCTGCGGTAAATGTGAGATGGCTACGATTTGAGAATCATTGGACATTTCACTCAACATCTGTGCGGTTTTAGCTGCTACTTCTCCTGAAATCCCCGTGTCAATTTCATCTAATATCAATGTGGGTGTAGACGCCACCGATGCATGTATTTTCTTTAAAACCAACATCAATCTGGACCTTTCCCCACCTGAAGCAACTTTTTCTAAAGAATGTGTTGCAAATCCTTTATTGGCAGAGAATAAAATTTGAATTTCATCTTTTCCGGTCTTACCAAAAGACTCTTTCTCTTTTAATACAATCTCTAAAATGGTATTTGCCATTCCTAACTCAGCCAAATCAGAAACAATTTGCTTTTCTAAATTCGGAATATGTTGTTTACGCTTTTTCGAAATTTCAACAGACAATTTCTCCATTTGGGCTTCTTGCGCCTGAAGTTCTTTAGATTTTATCTGAATTTCATCTGCAAAACCATCGATTTCATCTAACTTGATTTGCAAATCACTTTCTAATTGAAGTAATTCTTCAATCTCACTCAAATTATGCTTATGCATTAAATGATTCACCTGATCGATGGTCTCACGAATATGCATGGCTTTTTCCGGATTTGATTCCACCATACTGTCTTTATGCTCAATAGAACTATTAATATCATCTAATTCGATAATCGCACTATTCAAGCGTTCCACATATTCGCCAAACTCTTCACTTAATTTGGCCAAATCCTCAATCTGGGTCACACTTTCTTTAAGCAATTGAATCACATTCACATCACCATTAGAAATACGGTATGAAGCTTCGTTTAACCCTAACTTGATGGCATCTGCATGTTCCAGTAGGTTCAACTCATCCTGCAAAGCATCAAACTGAATATTTTGCAATCCCAAATCATTAATTTCGGACAGCTGAAACCTTAAATAATCTTCCTCTTTCCGTGCATTTTGTTCTTTTTCGGTAAGAACCTGGAATTCCGTCTGAAGGTTTTTCCAACGATCATATTCCTTTTCAAATGCCTCTACTTTTGAAGTTAATCCTGTATATGCATCCAAAAACTGTAATTGATACAATGGTTTTAATAACAGTTGGTTTTCATGTTGCGAGTGAATATCCACCAACTTTTCCCCTAAAGACTTTAAAATAGAAACGTTAACAGGGGTATCATTGATAAACGCACGTGTTTTACCAGAATTTGAAATCTCTCTACGTAAACAGGTATTTTGCGGTTCGTAGTCCAAATTATGATCATCAAAAAAACTTTGCAGTTGATCATTTTCAATATTGAACTCCCCTTCTACTACCACTTTCTTATCCGGAAACCTTTTACCGGATAATTGAGCGCGTTGTCCTAAAATCAAACCCAGAGCTCCTAAAATGATCGATTTACCTGCGCCAGTCTCTCCGGTGATCACAGTAAATCCTGAGTTGAAATCAACCTCTAATTGATTGATTAAAACGTAATTTGAGACAAATATTTTTGTAAGCATAAACTCGCTATAAACTTATCTTGATTTACTAAATAGCATCAAAAATTTGATTTACTCCAGCTGGTCTGGCCATAGTAAACCCTTCACCATATTCAGACTGAATTAAGCGACCAAATTGTACCCCTCTTCCATTTATGAAATCTAAAAATGATTTAGATGAGATAGGTGTTTCGGCTTCTTTAGAATTTGGATTATAAAACTGAGAAGAATACGCCATAATTGACTTGATCTTATCATCCCATACTGTAGAAACATCCACAATTAAATCCGGATCAGTATAATAATCCTGAATATAATGATACACATTCTTTGGTCGATGGGCTTCCTGTTTCTCACCATTCCATTCGGTATCAATCTTCTTTAATCCTGCATAGAAACAAGCATCAGCAGTAAGTTTACCTGCACGTCCATGATCCGGGTGACGATCGTTTTCGGCATTCGCTAAGACAATATCCGGTTGATAATATCGGATATGTTGAACGATCTGCAACATATTCTCATTGTTATGTGTAAACAATCCATCTCCCATATCCAAAATGATACGATCGGTTACACCTAAAATCTCAGCAGCACGTGTGGCTTCTTCTTTTCTTAACTCCGGTGTACCTCTTGTGCCCATTTCTCCTCTTGTGAGATCTAAAATGGCTACTTTTTTACCTGCCTGAACCGCTTTTAGGATCGTTCCTGAACAAGATAATTCCACGTCATCAGGATGTACTCCAATAGCTAAGATATCTACTTTCATATGATTGATTTCTAATTTTATTTTGATGAATTTTATTAAAAATTATTCACCTTCGCAAAACTATGACAAAAATAGGGTTGCTTTCAGATACACATAGTTATATAGATCCTAAAGTCTACAAATATTTTGAACATGTAGATGAAATCTGGCATGCCGGAGATATTGGAACTATTGAGGTCACAGATCAACTTTCAGAATTCAAACCGGTTAGAGCGGTTTATGGAAATATTGACAACCATGTGATTCGTGCACAGTTTAAGGAAGTCGAAGTCTTTGAATTGGATGGTGTTAAAGTTTTAATGATCCATATTGGAGGCTATCCTAAAAGATATGTTCCGCAAGTAAAACAGCTTTTATTAAAGGAAAAACCGGATTTGTTTATTTGCGGACACTCTCACATCTTAAAAGTTATTTACGATAAAGAACTTCAATTACTGCATTTAAACCCGGGTGCTGCCGGATTTCATGGGTTTCATAAAATAAAAACCTTACTCCGATTTGAATTGAACTCAGGCAAAATTGAAAATCTGGAAATTATTGAACTGGGACCAAGAAACAAATAAGATTTTATTGCGAAAATCATATGACTCACCTATTTTGTACCCATCAAACATAAATCCTTGATTCAAACAGAACAATTTTACTTTTTGGCGCATATCTCCATTTCAGCATTTGGTGCGATATTACTTATGGCGATATGGTATAATATTAAAAACACCTTCAAATCCAAACTGGATTCCGACTCTTATAAAAATAGAATAGACAAGGGTTTATTATATGTGAGTCTATCTATATTCACCTGGGTGCTTTCCGGATTATATTTCTACTTCTTCCATCACCAATATACCCATATCGCGGAGGTGTTTTTCTCGACCATCAATAATATTCTGCTTCTATTAGCTTTGTATTATTTTGATGAATCTCCTCAATTTATTTACAGAAATGATACCAATTTAAAATATGTCATCTTTGGAGTATTGGTAATTTCTGTTTTGTCTACACTCAGTTTTATATTCTTTGATGAATATGTGTTATATGGTTTTCAACTCAAAAATATCCCTGATTTAATCCTATCCGGGTTTATTTCCATTTTGTTGATTCTTACATTTCATAAAACATTTAAATCTCGAAATCTTATTGTGGTCGCATGGCTGTCTTCTCTTATCGTCATCCTGATGTTCTGTTCTCAACTACCAGATGTATTTCCTCACCTCGATATGGATTTAGAGCGCAAAATTTTAAAGATTATATCTAAAAGTTCTTTGATTTCCATTTTTCTCGTTTTAGCTACTTCCTGGGTTATACAACTTGCTAATACACCTGAATCAAATGAACTTAAGCTCATATTTCGGGATTGGTCCTTAATTCAGATACATATTCCATCCAAAGGAATTCATCAGCAAACGGTTGATTTTAAATCCAAAACAACTCAATTTAAAAACCTCTTAAAATTTGCCCTACGCAGAAAGTTTGCAGACCATGAAAATCAGTACATTGAGATTGGCCATGGAAAGGAAATGGATAGTCAAACATACCTAACTCGAATCATTAATAACCTTAATGCGATTGCCGAGTTGGATGATGAAAAAAAGCTTTATCGAAAAGACCTATTTACATTTATTGGTCAAGGAAAATATCGTTTAAGAGTCCCACCGGAAAACATTACCATTCAATCCACACTTTTAACTGAATTCACGCAAAACCCTGATAACAAAAAGTATAAAGAGTTTGTTTCTTGATAACAATTTGTTACAACGGGTTATTTTTTACTATCATTTATCACATCACTTCTTCTTTTTAGTCTGATCCTAAATCTTGTTGGTTATTAAATAATTTTTAAAACCAATAAAATGATAACACATTCTAAAACGAATGAAAACCCTGTTCCATCCAGACAATTTTTAGGGCATCCTCAAGGTCTATATTATCTGTTTTTTGCTGAAATGTGGGAACGATTTTCTTTTCATGGTATGAGAGCCATGTTAATCATTTATATGACTCAAGAATTACTCTATAATGATGAAAAATCATTTGGAGTTTATGCCGCATATGGCTCCATTTTATATGCAACGCCTCTAATTGGTGGTATGCTTGCGGACAAAATTATTGGTTATCGAAATGCCATAATTATTGGAGGCGTTTTAATGACTATTGGACATTTTACCATGGCCATTGAGACTCCTTTATTTTTCTATAGTTCTTTAGCTTTAATTATCATTGGCAATGGTTTTTTTAAACCCAATATATCCTCCATGGTGGGAACTTTATATGAAGATCAGGATACCAAAAGAGAATCGGGATATACCATTTTCTATTTAGGTATTAATGTGGGTGGCGCAATAGCCCCATTAATCTGCGCCTGGTTAGGTTATGAATATGGTTGGCATTATGGATTTGGTGCTGCTGGGATCGGAATGATATTAGGACTACTTTCATTTGTTTTAGGTACCAAATCGAATGTCTTTAGCAATAAAGGGTTACCTCCCGAAAACTCCTCCTATTCCCCTAAAAAAGCAAGCTTCATCATTTTTACTATTGCTTTACTCTGTGTTCCAATCTTTGCTTCGATATTATATTTCTATGAATTTGAACATTATTTGGTCTGGATGGTCACTATCGCAGTCATCATGATATTGGCTTATATCTTTCGTTATGTTTCAATCGTAGAAAAACATCGCTTATTAGTTGTTAGCTATTTTATCATATTGGCTACCGTATTTTGGGCCATTTTTGAACAAGCTGGTTCCTCTTTGACCCTCTTTGCTGCGAGAAACGTAAATCTTGTATTTCTAAATGCTTCTCAAACCAATAGTTTAAATTCCGGGTTTATCATGTTACTGGCTATCCCTTTCTCTATTCTTTGGAAGTTTTTGAGCCATCACGGTCTAAATTTTAGCTCCACCATCAAATTCGGTATTGGTCTTATCCTTTTAGGGGCCGGATATCTAGTCTTTGCTTATTCTTCCACTCATGCTGATGCATCGGCTCAGGTTCCTATGTTCTTCTTAATCTTCGGAACTTTGGTCTACACCGTTGGAGAACTATTCATTTCACCTATTGGCTTGTCAAAAGCCAGCGAATTAAGTCCTGTACGATATGCTGCCTTTGTAATGGGAATGTGGTTTCTTTCCTCTTTTTATGGTCATTTTTTTGCAGGGAAACTCGCCAATCTAACCACTCAGACTAATATTTCTTCTGGGATAGATTTAATTGATCAAATCTTATATTCCATTACTTTATTGGACCCGGATACACTAGATTCCTCACAATCCAATTGGATTCAGTTATATCAATATGTTTCAACCTTCGGGTTATTTGGATTATTTTCTGTGGGGTTAGGAATATTTGCATTATGCATAGCGCCTCTTATCAAAAAAGGGATGCACGGTATTCTGTAAAATAAAAAGCAACGGTTTGAGCCGTTGCTCTTTATCTATCCATAAATCTCGTTCAGAATCGCTGCAAGCCTTATTCCTGCCTGCAATAATCTTTGATTGACTTCATCAATATGGTCATGCACATATACATAAGAGATTTTCTTGTCTTCAGGTAAATCATACACCGAAGTTCTATAACTCATGGACTCTTCTACCCAATCCATTACAGATGCATTTTGCCAAATCATTACTTGATCCTTTGAAGCCGTATCAATCCAATTGGTATATTCGGTATAGCTCAGTTGTTGTTTGTCGATCATTCCACTATCCCACACACGGTGTAAATTAGATTTCTTCCAGAAAAATTCTACTTTAACATCATTCGCTCCCCTATCAGTTCCATTTCCCACATGTAACGGCTGGTGAATATCACCTACCAAGTGAATTAATGACTTTAAAGCGAATTGCTCATCCACACTGTATTTTTTTGTTTTAAGCTCTTCCATAAACTGATTGATCATTTTATACACATCTCCTTCTTCCGGAGCATGTGAATAATGCTCTCCATCAGGCACCGTACAATAATGCCACGGGCTCATAAATGATTTATCTTTTTCGGAACGAATAAAATCCATCCAATTGGATACCATCGCTACATCTTCTCCACCTAATGCGATTAAAACATTTTTATTGGCCTTCTTAGACATATGGTTCATCGCAATTTGTCCAACCACACGGTGACCTGTTTGTCCCCAGGACCATCCCAACTGTGGAATGACCAGTAATGAAACTAAAACGGATAACACTACAATTCTTTTCATATTCTGTAATATTTGCTTACAAATTAACACAAAAAAGCCCTGACCAGCATACACCGTCAGGGCCATTTATTATTTTAATAATATTCTGTTTACGCTAGTAACTCAGCCATTTTAGAACCTAAGTCCGCTGGAGAATCTACAACGTGAACACCTGCTTCTCTTAAGATGCGTTTTTTAGCTGTTGCTGTGTCGTCAGAACCTGAAACAATTGCTCCAGCGTGTCCCATAGTACGTCCTGCTGGTGCAGTTTCACCTGCGATAAATGCCACAACTGGTTTTGTTCCATTTTCTTTAATCCACTCTGCAGCTAAAGCTTCCAGGTTACCACCGATCTCACCAATCATGATGATTCCTTTAGTATCCTCATCTGCTTCAAACATTTTAATTGCATCTAGCGTAGTTGTTCCAATAATTGGATCTCCACCAATACCAATTGCAGTTGTTTGTCCTAATCCTGCTTTAGTTGTTTGATCAACTGCTTCGTAAGTTAATGTTCCTGATTTAGACACAATTCCTACATTACCTTTTTGGAAGATAAAACCTGGCATAATTCCGATTTTAGCTTCTCCAGCAGTAATAATTCCAGGACAGTTAGGCCCAATCAAACGAGTTTCTTTATCCGATAAGTATTCCTTAACCGTAATCATATCTTTAACTGGAATACCTTCAGTAATACAAACGATTACTTTGATTCCTGCTTCAGCAGCTTCCATAATCGCATCACCTGCAAATGCTGGTGGCACGAAAATAATTGACGTATCAGCGCCAGTTTCTTTTACTGCGTCTTCAACGGTATTAAATACAGGTTTCCCCAGGTGCTCTTGACCACCTTTTCCAGGAGTTACACCACCTACTACGTTTGTTCCATAGTCAATCATTTGACCTGCATGGAATGTACCTTCACCACCGGTAAAACCCTGAACTATAACTTTTGAATCTTTATTTACTAGAATACTCATTTGTATAGATTTTCGAAATTTTGAACGCCAAAATTAACCTATTAGAAAGTTTACACAAGTGATTTTTATTTTGTTTCTCAACCTTTTTTCACGGGTGTTTTTTAATAAGATTTCAGACAGCTAAAAATCATAAAAAGCATCATATTTCCTTAAAGATTCAACATCGTTTGATACCTCAATCCTGCTTCTGAAATTCGATATTGAAAATCAATATCAATGAGCTTTAATTGCGCATTAATCAGGTTTTGATCCCTGGTGTTTATTAAGAACAATGATGATTCTCCCAAGCCAAATAATTGTTGTTCGGAAAGTAACAATGTATTGTACATATCAACAGCTTCCTCCTGAATATTGACTTGCTGTTTGAGGGATACCATTTGATTGTATACACCCTGAATCTTATAGTTTACCTGCGCTTTTTTATCCACCCATTTGGCCTCATTACTTTCTACTTTAATCTGATTCAATCGTACATCTGCTCGCTCTTTTCTGGTAAAAATCGGATAACTCAATACTGCCCCCCATTTATAATTATCAATGGAATAATCATTAATTACACCATTCCCCAAATCACTGGAAAGCGCATTATATTTCACTTGTAATAAAGGCTTTAAGCTCTCTTTCTTCATACGATAATCAATCTTAGAAATCGAGACATTGTTTTTATACATCAAAACTTCAGGATGGTTCTCCACCAGTGAATCTGCCCCCCAATTAAAGCTTTCATCCGGAGCATCAATATCTACCAAAGGAATTACGGTAGAATCCATTTCTAAGGGCACAAATCCATCTTGCCACAAATACGTATTCAGATAATTGCGTTTCACGGTCAGCTCCATCTGACTTTGAGTAAGTTTTAAAGATCTATCCTGGATTTGAATTCTAACCTTTAATGTGTCAATCTGCGGTTGATCTCCAAACATGACGTTTTGCTTCACATTAAAGTAACGTTCTTCAATGTTTTCAATACTTTTTTGGTACAAAACCACCTTCTCGTAAGCTTTTGCCCACTCCAAATATGCCAATGAAGCATCGAAAACTAACTGATTCAAAATCAATTTTCTTTCCAATTTGGTACTGTTCTGAATGATTTTAGCTTGTTTTAAGTCCGCTCTTCTTTGATCAATAAAAAGTCCCTTTCCCAAATTCACCGTCATTCCTAAATTCCAGATTCCGGTTTCAACATTGTAAGACTCCGGATTCAATCTGGTTCCTTCATTGTTGTTATATCCTACTTCAGCTTCAATACCATACCATGTTGGTACCTTTAATCCTCCATT
Source organism: bacterium SCSIO 12643 (assembly GCA_024398135.1). Lineage (NCBI taxonomy): Bacteria > bacterium SCSIO 12643. The sequence continues at coordinate 3,801,777 of CP073750.1, read as the reverse complement.
CAAATAGCTATAGTATTGCTTTCCATCAAAGTATTTCTGATTGATTCCGCCTTGCAATTTAGGATCGAACCCTCCTTTCGCTTTACGGAGGTACATATCCCCTTCGGTTTCTTTCAAATTAGCTTGAAAAGCCACAGGATGATGTGCTTTAACAATCTCTAAATAATCGGAATATTTCAAGATTTGCACTTCTTCCTGAGCAAATACTGAACTTCCCCAGATCCAAACGAATAACAGACTATAAATCCATTTCATCATTTACTTCTTATTTTGAGAGGTTTCAATTTTATTGGTATAATATTCCGGTGGAAAACCATTGATATTACGCCATAACTCATACCAAATAGCTACATCATTCAGCATAATCAAGTTGGTAGTTCCTGAACCGAAACGTAAAGCCTCAGGCCAATCGTAAGACTCCTCATTCGGTTTCACCAATATTCTATATTTCCCATTGGCACTGATAAACTGGTCTATCGCATAAATCTCTCCTTCATAAGTGCCATAACTTACATTTGGCCATCCGGAAAAAACAATAGCCGGCCATCCATCAAATTGAATTCTTACCTTTTCATTCAATTGCATTAATGGTAAATTGATTGGATCTACATACAGTTCTACCGCTAAATCATAGTTCTTTGGCATTAAAGAAAGTATCACCTGGCCCTCTTTAATCACTTCTCCAATACCGAAAGACATCGTCTTCGTAATATAACCGGATTGCGGTGCTGTAATATAATACAACCCATTACGGAACACATAATTACTGTACATATTCTCCAATTTTCTTAATTGCGTTTCTACATCTAATTTTTGAGATATTGTACTGATTTTTTCAGACTCGAGCTTATTCAAATCATTGGTAAATTTGATCCAAATATTGCTCAGCTCCATCTTTAAATTGGCGATCTCATTTTTGGCATTTAACCATTTATTCTTCGCACTCAGCTTATAAGCCTCAGTTTGTTGAAGTTTAACTTTCTTTTGCTCCCAATCTACCCTGGACTTTAATCCCTGACTATACAAGCTATCCACTCGATCAAATTGATTTTGAGCAATGACATAATTAATCTTAACTGCTTCGTAGTTCGCACTGTCATTTTCAGCTTTTAGATAAGCCTGCTCCAGTTTATTCTGCGCTTGTTTGTATTTTACATCTCGTAATTCCTTTAAAACCTCTATTTGGTTGTTTTGAATTTTGATCTTTTCAATATAATTCTCAATAGATTCTTTTTTCAAATTCACCTGACTCTCCGTACGCTCTACCAATTCTTCGTCAAAATACGCATCCTTCACCTCCGAAATCTTTAGAATTGTATCTCCCTTACTTACGAAATCTCCTTCCTGCACAAACCATTGGTCGATTCTACCTGCAATCACAGAAGTCAGACTTTGAGGCTTCTGGTCGGGCCGTAATGTAGTTACATATCCCTTGGCTCTAATATTCTGAGTCCATGGTAAAAAGACAATTACCAAAATCAAGAGACTAAATCCTAGTATCACTCTTCTAAAAACCTTACTGGAGCGCTTACTTTCTACTTTGTACAAAGCATCATATTCCTCTGAAGAAATATTTTGATGTACCTTATTTTTAGAGATATTCAACATATTAAACCTCCTTTAATTTTTTATCATCGAGTCTGAATACTCGATCAACATTATCTTTTAAATTCATATCTCTGGAAACAATCACAACCGTCCAGGGATTCTCTTTATCTGTGATAAACTTTATGATATGATCTTTTTCATCTCCCAATAGCGAGGAGAATGTATCCTTAATCAGCAATAGTTTTGGCTTGTCCGCAATACTTCTGGCTAAAATGATTTTATCTACAATTCCCTTCGAAAAACGCTTTCCCTGAGGGTCTAAAGGCGTATCCAACCCTCTTGGTAGTGACCAAACGAAATCCATCAAACCTAGCTTTTCAATAGCCCACATCACATTTTCCATGGAAGCACTTGCTCTACCCATTGTGATATTTTCTAATAAAGAACCTTCAAATAACAGCTCATCCATTAGACAATCTCCAATGATAGATCGTAATTTCATTGGATTATAATTTCCTATGGGCAGGTCATTAATCACTAAGTCTCCCGAGTCCACTTTATACAGCCCGGCCAGCAAATACAATAAAGTTGTTTTTCCTGTATTTCCATCGCCAGTGATTAGCACACGTTCTCCGGATTTAATATCTAAGGATGCTTTTTCTAAAATTCGCTCGTTTTGATTAGGATAGGTAAAATCTACATTTCTCAGATTTACGGAGATTCCTCGACTTTGATCCTCGCATGAAACTGGAATTCCAGCTTCGCGTTCTAATTCTAAATCCGTTACCTGCCCTACTTTTTCCAATGAAGTCAGGACATCATAAATCGTTTCCAAACTTAAAATCAGCTTTTCAACAGAGCCCATAACCAATAAGATGATAATCTCAGCAGCGACAAATTGCCCCAAATTCATTTGTTGGTCCATCACCAAAATACTTCCTACAATCAATAAACCGGAAGCTACTAGCACCTTAAACAAAATCAACAATATGTACTGATTCTTTAATATCTGGAAATGCGCATCTCTGGAATCGATATACGAACTGGTATACTCATTTACACGCTGTAAAGGCAATTCCGTTTTACCAGCCAACTTAAAACTTACACTAGTTCTTGCTAATTCTTCCAACCAGTGCGCTACCTCATATTTGTTCTTGGATTCGTTTAAACTGGTTTCAAGCCCTCTTTTAGATGTCAATCTAAAAATCGAATACACCAACCCTACCAGAATCAAACTATACGCGATAAAAAAAGGATGGTAGAGAGATAACAGCAACAATCCAAAAAGTGTTTGAATGGAAGCCGTTGAAAAATCAATCAGAATTTTAGAAAGTCCTTTTTGCACTGTGGTAATATCAAAAAACCTGTTCATCAATTCTGGTGCATAATGCTTATACAACGCTTCCAATTTAATTCTTGGAATTCTATGCGTAAATTCGAATGCCGCTCGGGTGAAGATTTTTTGTTGTAACAACTCGGTAATCTTCATTTGATGAATCTGTAAAACTCCTGATAACATAATCCCAAGTATTACAACCGCTACTAATACAATCCACGATGTATTAATTTCACCTCCCTGAATTAAATTGATAATTGCCTGAATCCCTATTGGTAAAGACAAATACACCAACCCACTAAAAAATGCATATATGTAAACGTTGCGGATTTCTTTTTTGTCCGGTTTGATTAAAAGCCAAAACCTATCCGCTGGACTAATTTTTTTATTGCCCATGATTAAAGTTAAATACTACTATTGCTAACGAAATTTAGCTGATACGCCTGTGGTAAGGTTAGATAAAATCAGGCGGTGGTGTGGGTGGTGTTCTTTCATATTTGGACACGTCCAATATGGTATTCGAATAATTCGCTTGTAGCATCCACTCATCTGCTAGCGAACAACTCAAACCACTCCACTCCAATATTTTATCGTCAAGTTCTTTTTCTGTTTCTTCTTCTAATTCTCCATCTAACATTTCAATATTAGCCAAATCCACATCAAAATAGCTTTTAATGTAATCTATTGATATCGAAAGCGTCAACAACGTTGTGATCACAACCATCAAATAATATTTCAATCGTAATTCTATCATTGATCTATTTCCTTAAAAACCAATTCCACGTAAAAATTTGATATGGCATCCTCCCCAACTACTACATCTGTGAGTCTCGGTAAATGCTCTGCAAAAAACCTTTGATGATGCGCACCTTCGATTACGGTAGAAACCAGCATATGAGGATATTTAAAAGACGGATTTATTTCATGAATGATTTCAGAAACTCTGTGTACCACTTCCTTATACCTTTTAAAATATCCCAGCTTATTGTCTCGATCTACCTCCTTATTCAAATATGCTTTAGAAGACTCCTTAATCACTATTTGATTTAGCTTTACTTCATTGATCTGAGAAAAAGTACTGTCTCGCTCAATTTTCTCAGTTAACAAAATAATAGCACGTCTTAATCGCTCTTTAGGGTCATCAATATTTGCCAGGCGCATATCCATTCGATATTCCTGCCAGCCCCAATACCATAAAACCAGATACACCAATAAATGATGTTTGCTTTCAAAATATCGATAAACAGAAGCCTCTGTAGAAGAAATGTATTGTGCTAATTTCTTAAACGTAAAGTTCTCAAAGCCCAGATCATCAATTAAATCAATACTTCCAGAAAGAATCTTACTCCCTAAAACAGACGAGTCAGGTGTTTTAATAAACACTTTCTCATTCACCTGAATTTTCATATTTGAGTTTAATCCTTTCATTTATGATTTAGTTGCTCACAAATATAATAGTATTACTATCAATAACAATATCAAAACTTTTAATTGAATGTTAAATTTATTTAATGATAACGTAAATTGCTGAAATAAAAACAGTAACAAAGCCTCCCTAACGACTACTTACCTGGTTGACACACAGCCTTCTGAGCTACATTGACAGTATTTAAGGTTATATAAATGTAGACTGACCAGAGATAAAGCACTCACATGTTTGTACATTTCAGGAAGAGGTATAATTAGAAACTTTTCATTCATAACAGTAATAAAAAGGGCTACCCAACTCACCCACAATCCTTTCTTTACCAACTTACTGCTTGATTTTCTTCCTGAATAATAAACCGCAAAAAAAGATAAAGTCAGAAACAAATAATCTAATGATTGCCACCACACAGGCGAATCCTCACAACAACTAGAAGTACACGCTTGAGCAACGAACAAAAATGGAGTTGCAATACAGTGCACCAGGCACAAACTACTAAACACAGCTCCTAAACTATCGGATTTGAAATAGATCGAATTCATAGGCATCAGGAAATTCTTCCTGATGCAAATATATTTACAAACTCATCAAATGCAACATTGTTGCATTTGTAAAATGCAGATAATTGTCATTTTAAATGACAACTTCGAATTTTCAGACACAAAAAAAGCTCTTACTTACGCAAGACCTTTAGTTTTGGGTGAAAGACGGGATTATAGATTAAATATGATCCCAACTCTTTCGAAAATGCCATCAAAACTATAGTCCGAAAATGGACTTTTTTATTCTCGAAATATCTTATTCGAATACATTCGAAACGATATTCCTCAAACAAAAAAAGGTCTTACTTGCGTAAGACCTTTAGTTTTGGGTGAAAGACGGGATTCGAACCCGCGACCCTCGGAACCACAAACCGATACTCTAACCAGCTGAGCTACAATCACCATAAAATTGAGCGGCAAAAGTATAATAATCTTGGAATTTCAATAACATTTTTATGACTTTTTCTTGATCATTTTTTCATGTATTCCAAGCGATACCGCTACTTCCATAATTTTCAAATATTTATATCAATAATTCGCATCAAAACTTTTTCCAATTATTTGAATATCTAATTTTCCATCGCTAAAACCCGCATGTCCATCTGCACCTTCCTTCTTTCCGATAATGATACCATCTACAATAAACCCCAATACGCCTCTTACATTTTGAGTACCTTCACCGGACCTACCTCCTCTACCCGCACGTCCTGCTTCATTTTCAAAATGAAAATTATTTTTAAATCGATAAGCCGATTCTGTAACAAAAACTGTGATGTCTCCACCAGAAGCTCCATGCCCTCCATTTCCTCCATTACCTCCTTTGTATCTAGCATATCTGGTTCTACGACCGCCATGCCCTCCATTGCCCCCATTTGATTTAACAATCAAATGATGATTCGCAAAAAACATTGTTTTCTTTACTGAATGATCTGTAACAAAACGACACATGATTAATTCTTCATCAAAAACCAAAGTATCTTTAATAAACACATCCACATCTTTGCCGGGAGTTCCATCTCCTCCAGGATATCCATGTCCACCTTGCGAACCACAAACCGAATCCCCTTGTGCATCAAATCCATTAGAGCCATCACTTCCATGTGCACCATTATATCCACTTACATTATAGGTGAAACTACTATTGTAATTGACAATTATTTGCTTTTCATCAACTAAATGACCCGAACCTGGCACCATAATCTTAACTGTAACCGTATCGGGAATTCCAGTATATTTTAAGTCATCATCTACCATCACCGTATGTCTATATGCATTAAAATCCCCATTCGATATTTGAACGACTACCCCATCCCATTTCAAAACTCTTTGTCCCGAATATTCCGGATATGTAAAGTATTGCTTTCCATTTTTGAGTGTGACTTTAGATTTAATTTGAAATCCCATTCCGGGGTTTAAACCTTTTGTTTTTTCCACCTCCAATTGAATTCTTTCGGTTTGATCTACTGGTATCGAAGTCAAAACCTTTGGACTACAAGAAGATAACAGGTAAATTAAGATTACTGAACTGAGCAAAAATTTAGTCATCACATAGAATTAAATATTCTATTGCTTAACAATTTATGTACCATATTTTATGCCCTGGAGATATCAACATACTATTATTATCTCTTTATACATTCTGTCCATTATTTCCGTTATGGATTTAATTATTTTCGCCAACAAATCAAATGCGTTGAAAGCACTCCAATCTAAAACAGGGAAACAAACTATACTTCTTTTTGCTTCGCAGTTAGCAATGGTTGTGATTGGTTTTGGGATTAAAACCATCCAAACCAATTATCTGGGCACAGAAGGTTATGGGATCTATGCTTTTTTTGGTTCTTTCACTGCTTTCACTGCTTTGTTCTTCCGATTCGGTTTCTACTCCTCTCTTCAAGTACTGTTAGCCGAAAACAAAGACTTTCAAAAAGAACAGGAACTATTTGCTCTGGGCTTTGTGATTAATCTTTTTATCGGGCTTTTATATGCTGTTTTTGTCTGGATTTTTTCGTTTTATGTAGATCAATTATTTGATACCTCCTTAGGCGATATTATTCGAGTTCTGGCTCCATTGACCATTGTCATTCCCTCTCGGAACCTTATCTCTTCAATGACTGTAGGCTCTAACAAAGTTCATATCCTCCCAATCTACGATAATACTTCCAAAATATTCTTTCTGATGGCTTTGGGTCTATTTGCTTATTCGGATCAATTGGATGTTTATACCGTAATTTCATTTAATCTATTAACCTTACTGGTTTCTGTAGGAATTATCTATCGTCAGTTTAATCCTCAGTTTAAAAATCTAAAAACACATTTTAAATCCGTCTGGGCCAAAAACAAAAGCTTTGGTTTTAACTTCTATTTGGGAAGCACAGTCAATCAAAGTACATTTAAGCTAGATGAACTTGCCATTGCCTATTTTATCAATACCACCGTCAATGGTTTTTATTCATTGGCAAACCTAATTGCTTCTCCAATGATTATGGGAAGTCAGGCATTATCAAATAGTTTGTTTAAAGACTTTAGTCATCAAAAGAAGATTCCTCAAAAAGTATTTATTTATAACACCTTGTGGTTACTATTCTCCATGTTATTTCTTTACTTATTTGCAGATTGGATTGTCCATTTCTTATTCACCTCAGAATTTGGAGATGTAAGCAGATATGCCGTTGGAATCTCAGTGGCGTTATTGTTTCAGGGGTTATATCAACCCTTTAACTTTTTATCGGCCAAATCACAAGGTAAAGCAATCAGAAATGTGGCTTTCACGGAGGCCGGAATAAACTTAATCGGGAATTTAGCGCTTATTCCAATATTCGGGGTATTGGGTGCCATTTATACCAGTATTTTTGCGAAGTTTGTACATCTACTGGGTAAAATTTACTATTACAATAAATACCTAAAGGAAAACTAAATTTTATGGCTAAAATCTGTATGATCTCTGTCAATCATTCTCCTTTGGATGATCGTATTTTCTACAAAGAAGCACTTACATTACAGAAAGCTGGTCATACGCTTACCATGATTTGTCGTGCAAATGAAGAAGGAATTATGTTCGATATGGGGAATACGACTCCTTTGAATGCACCAGATCAAAAAGAGATTGTTTTCAATGATATCAAAACCTACCCTATTCCAAGTCCGAAAGGAAAATTAGATGTGGTTCTGAAGAAAGTATTTAAAGGCGAATTTTACGATCAGTTTATTGCAAAAGCGCTTGAAGTTAATGCGGATGTTTATCATGCGCATGAACCGGAATCATTTTACATTGGATTGCAAATTGCCAAAAAGAATAACGCCAAAGTAGTTTTTGATTCTCATGAGAGTTATACTACCGGCACCCCAAAAGAAATCTGGATTAAAAACCAGTATTTGGCTGAACTGCAATATCTCATTAGCGCCAATCATATTACACGGGGATATTTAGTTTCGAATCACCATCACATTAAAAGTACCGTCATATATAACGCTGCGCAGAATCAGTTTTATCCTAATCATTTCCGGGAAAATAAACCAGACCGAATTGTAATTGCGCATGATGGCTACCTTCCATTTAACCGAGGGTTAAAAGAAATGCTAAACGCTGTTTTAAAAGTGTATCAAAAGCATCCGCAAATTCAATTCAAAATTATCGGTGCTACAACTGGTGAGGAAAAGACATACCTCACTGCATTCGTCCAAAAACATCAATTAGAAGATATAATTTTTGAAACCGGGTGGGTGAAATATGAAGATGTTGCTACACATCTGGCTGATTGCAAAATTGGAATTATTGCAAAAACACCTACGGTGAACAACATCATTGGAGGTCCTCCGATTAAATATTATAATTATTTAGCAGCAGGAATGGCGGTCATTGATGTAGATATGCCTGAAACCACAAGACTGATGTCTAAATATAAAAACGGCATTAGTGTGTCTGACAGAAATCCGGATAGCATGGCTGACGCAATTAACCAACTCATCGAATCTCCGGAACTTCTACAGAAATATCAAACGAATTCCTGTAAAGGATTTCAGGAATTAAACTGGAATAATGAAGGGAAAAAACTGGTGGATTTCTATCATAATGTCGTACTCAATGAGCGTTCGCTAATTTTACATTAACCCTATTCAAAATTCAATGTTAATAACCCGTCTACGGGTTTTCTCTACACTATTCTTCTAACCTGTAAATTGCGGTAGTGATTTGGTCATTCATATGTCCCAAATTAAAGTATTAGAAATCTATCTGTTATATCAATGAAAAAGTATTCCGGGATATTAATTTTACTATTATCGCTCTCCACCTGGACATATGCGCAAAAAACGAATAGAAGTGAATTGTTCAATCAGGCTATGCTTGATTTAGGACAAAACAAAGTAGAAAAGGCCTCCAGAAGTTTTGAAAAACTCTACAAGCTGGATTCTACCAATATGAACTTGGCCTACCTACTAGGTCAAAGTTATGCCAGACTGGATACCAACCTGGATTACGCGGTATATTTATTGGAAAAAGCTTCGGAACGTTACTCCCCGAATTACAGAGTACGAAATTTTGAAGAACGTAATGTTTCGGAATATGTATTCTACTATCTTTTAATGGCGTATTCCTTAAATGGAAATTGTTCCAAAACAATTGGTACACTTAACAAATTTTATTCAATCTACTCATTTGCCAACGAATACTATTTGGTTGAAGGTCAAAGATTTCATAGAGAATGTAAAAAACGAGAGGTACCGATTGATTCGGCAGATTTAATCGCTTATAAAAAAGATGAAGCTGTGGAGCATTGGGTAAGCACCAAAAGTGTCACCTATACGAACAAACAGCCTACTTATGGTGTTCAAATTGGCGCTACACTGGAGCCCAAATTCACATGGGAATTTAAGGGGGTTAAAAATGTGGAGGTTTATGTGGATGAAAATGGCGTTTATCGCTATATCATTGGAAAATTTGTTCATCCATTAGTTGCAGAACGTCTTTTAGAAGTAGTTAAAGAATCAGGGTATCCGGATGCATTTGTTGTAAACGTAAAAGATAAAACCAGATTTAGCGAAAAGGTGGTGAATATGGACTACAAACCTATTGAAGATGAACTGGTAGGAAAAGTATTCTTTACGGTCCAGGTTGGTGCTTTTAAAAGCGATACAATTCCTGATGACCTGACCTATTTATTCATTGAATTAGACAGTATTGTGGAGATCAATGATGCCAATTGGACCTATCTTACGGTGGGAGAATTTGACAATATTACTGAAGCCAGATTTTATTTAGAATTAGTTAAAGATGTGGGCGTTAAAGATGCTTTTGTAACTGCATTTAATTATAACCGAAAAGTAGATTTAAGACAGGCTGAAGCTTATTTAGAAGAACAGCAAAGAATGTACGAAGAGCAGAAAAAACGTGACCAGAAGAAATCCAAAAAGAAGCGGAGATAACTGATAATGTCACTATAAATCAATATTCCTGTTACACATTGATATTCTTTTATTTTTAGAACTTTCTTATTTACAAAATCGTAAGTTTGTACCATCAAACACTACTAAATGTCAAAAGAATTATACGACCTATCCATTTTAAGTGACATGGTGTATGGAGATACTGATTTTATGAGAGAACTAGTAGAAACTTTCATAGAATATGCTCCTACGGATGCTATGGAACTTGCCGCATTTGCAAAAGAAAGAAATTGGGATGAGGCTTCGAAAAAAGCGCATAAATTAAAATCATCCATTCGTACAATTGGTGTCACTTCCCTATCAGATGTAATTCTTCAAATTGAACAAGACGCCAGAGATCAAACCAATATGGATACCATTTGTGATAAGATTCACAACTTTACGCAAACGCTGAATACTGTATTAGATCATCTTAAAAAAGAACCTTTTATTCAAAATAACAATGAATAGAATTATTAAAACGGACAATGCTCCTGCTCCAATTGGCCCATACAATCAGGCCATTGAGGCAAATAACACTTTATATGTAAGTGGCCAAATTGGTATGAACCCGGCTACCAGTGAATTGGTTCAGGATTCATTAGAAAACGAAACACATCAGGTGATGGCTAATCTGGCTGCAATTCTAAAAGAAGCCGGTTACAATTGGAACAATATTGTTAAATGCTCCATCTTTTTAGCTGATATGGATGATTTCCCAGAGGTAAATAAAATCTATGGTGGATATTTTTCAGATCAATATCCTGCTAGAGAAACCGTACAGGTAGGGAAATTACCACTAGGTGTTAATGTAGAAATTTCTGCAATCGCTGTGAAATAGAATTCAAATTACTCCAAATAAAAATCCCGAATACTTGATAGTATTCGGGATTTTTTATTTTGTTTAAACCGGAATTAATCGTTTTCCAATCCTACATAAAACTCAACCGTTTTCTCTGTTGAATTTCCCAGCTTGTCTTCTACTACAATTCTTACTGAATATTTCACTTTCTTTTTCAAGAATCTGTTACGCTCCGAAATATCTAATGTTGAAGCTGAAGAATAAAGTGTTAATGGTCCACCATTAATAGAATATTTAATCGTTTTTGTTCCAACATGATCATCCGTAGCCCCTAAGTATAAACGAGAGTAATTTGGATAAATACTCATTCCGTTTTTAGAACCAATTGGCTCAATACTAAAGTTATGATATATTACCGGAGGGGTATTATCTACAAATACATTTGAAGTCTTTTCTACTTCCACGTTATTTACGTTATCCGTAGTTTTAAACTTAATGGTATGGTATCCTTCATTTGGAATAGTAAACTGGCTATAGTTTTGGAAAGCACCACCATCTAAACTGTATTGGATTTGTTTTACACCAGATTCATAATCTCTTGAGAATAAACTCACTTTCGTATCCTTATTTACAAACAAAGTATCTCTGGCAAAAAATTGTGGAGATCCATACTTGATTCCCGTTTGTGGCGCTACATTATCCAAATAAACTGTTTTATATTTATTTGCTGCTAAATTCTGTACATTATCTGTTGCATCATATTTAACGGTATGCACACCTTTTACATCCGGATATTTAAAATCTGAAGTAAAGTCATAACGTTCCCCGCCATCCATTCGATAATAAATCTTGTTTACTCCTGCTTTATTATCGGTAGCTGATAAATTTACGGTAGTTCTATTCGAAACATATAAATACTTACTTCCCTGATATTGATCTCCATTAATTGAAATTGTAACAACCGGAGCAATTTTATCCAAATAAAAAGAAAATGATTTCTTAGTCTCAGTATTCTTTACATTGTCAATAGAGTAATAATATAAGGTGTGTTCACCATCACTTAAATAAGATACCCCTATTCTGCCAGAAGATCTTTTCTCAGACCCTGAATCAAAAGAATACAATGTTCTGTTTACACCTGATAAATTATCCGACTGAGACAATGTAAAAATGGTGCTTGGCGCAATGATATTAGAATTGTAAACGATTCCTTCGATCGCATGATTAGAAGTTGGAGCTGATAAATCCACTACAAATCGTGAATTTTTTGTTTTTTCTGCATTTCCAACGTTATCATTCGCATAATAATATAAAGTGTTTTCACCTTCTGTGGAAGCATTCACAGTTCCTGAGTAATTGGTCCAGGAACCTGTTCCTAAAGAATAAAATGTATTTTCAACACCTGAAACACCATCTCTTGAAGTTAAAGTAAACTGAAGTCCAGGCCCATAATAAACTCTATCACTGCGATACACATTGGCACCTGAAAAAGCTAAACGTGTTACAGGAGCCAATCCATCTGCATATAACTCATACATCACCTCTCTTTTGGGTTCAATCGTTTTTCCGGTTTCCGGATCCACCGCCCATTTACTTCGGATATAATTTACACCCTCTGTATCTAAATACATCGGATCAGCATATCCGGCAGAAGCTTTACTCGTTAAAGGGTACTGTGGTCCTCCTTTAGACGTTGAAAACATAAAATAAAGTGGCAAAGATTTCTGTACATACGTATTTCCATCATTGACATATACCTTTTTTTCATGTGTAGGTTGTGCAGGCTCCTGGGCCATCAAAACTGTTGCTGACAGTACAAATGAGCCCAATAGTGATTTTGAAAGTACATTTTTTATCATGATAATCAGTTATATAGTAGGCTGTAAATTTAAACTTTTTGACTATTCTTCAAAAGAATAAGTATCAGTATTCAAACCTACTATCTTTTACTGACCAGGATTAAGTACAATAAAATTCCGATTATCTATGCTAAATGTTAAAGAAAATCTAGTTCTTAACGAAAACCACTTTTCTGGTTTCTACTTCTCCATTACTAAACTCTACTCTTACTAAATAAGCTCCTGAGTTCAATGTAGAAGCATCAATATCTACCATTGAATTATTGAAGTTTGTATTTCCTGCGATTCTTTTACCTATAAGGTTAAACACCGTTACCGACTCCATCATAACATTCAAATCTTTAGATTGAACACGAATTGTATTCTGATTTTGATAGATATCCACTTTAGATGAATTCACTACATCTTCAACACCAGTTGGAGCTCCTGTATTTTCCATCATTAACTCAAATCTGGAGTTATATTCTCCAACAGGAAGATAAATCGTGTAGTTCTGTGCTTTTAAATCTGTAACCGTTCCAGTTGCATTATCCTTCAAGAAAACCAAAATATGACTTCCCATATTTTCTGAACTGTTGATTGAGAATGTATGATTTCCTTCATTATCTGTTTTTACATACAACGGAACACTGTAAGTCGCTAAATCCTCCAATTTCTCAAATGCCTGAATTGAATACACATTGGTATCAATCATACTACCAAATAATAAAGCTGAATTAGATTCTCCTTTAGGGGCATCCTGAGCCATATCATACGCATTGCTAGATGATAAAGAATATCCTACAGCAGTTTGATTAAAGTTATTAGAATCATTCTCTAACCCTACTCTTACTACAACTTTGTCTTTGTTTGCTTCTGTTTTAAAGAAACCTGAGTTGTTTCCAGTTACACGCATTGCGTTAGTAAACGTCACATTTCCATCTTGCAACGCATACACCCAAAACCCCTGACCAGCTGCTGCAAACTGTGAAGGCAATGCCGAACCATTTGCAGAAATGGAAGAGAATTGATTATACACGGCATAATCATTAGACTGATTATATGTAGCTCCGTTTGAATTATCATCTACCCAGAAATAATAATCTCCGGTAATTACCCCACTATTATCAGAATAGAACTTTTCCAAATCAATTGCAGATGGGTATGGGTTTCCTACCAAATTCCAATCATCCATACTCCAGTTTGGATTGTTTCCCAGATTCGTTTCATCTACAGCAATGGTTACATCTCCATTGTTAACAGTTCCAGAGAAAGTACGTGTTATAGAATTATCACCCGGAACAAAATAACCGCGTGCTGGGTCCATCACTCCATCTCCTCCTGAAATGACATTAGCAGCTCCAAAAGTTACCTGATTTCCATTACAAGTCGTTTGATAATTTACAGGATAATCAAATTTCCAAGATTGCGTGGAGCTCTCAAAACAAAAGATATCACAAGGGTTTGCACCTAAATATACATCCGCAATTGTAGCACTCTTAATTGGTGAAGACCAACTATTAAATGACAATGGATCGTTTCCTCCATTTCTTTTAATAATGTACACCCCAGAACCTTCATTATTATCTGCCGAAGAAGTTTGTACCAATGATCCTGTATTTTCTACGGTAATTCTTCCTTCACTCAAGATTCCGGAACAAACGGTCAAACTTACGCCTGGATCCACCGTAATGTTCACGCCAGGTGAAACTACCAAATCACCAATGGTTTTATCTGAAGAAAAGTTTAAATCATCTAAAACCTGTAAAGTAGTTGTACAAGTTGTTGCCGGTACATTCCCGCCATCATATGTGGTAAATGTATTTCCGGATGTAGTGGAGTGATAAGCCAAATAGGTTGTATTTCCAATGGTACTTGGAGGAATACACGCATTACCATAACACCCATTTATTTCACCGTTACTCACAAAAATTCCGTTCCCATTCTTCACTTCTACCTGTCCAACGCCCTCAATTTTTGCGTTATTGGCTAAACTCAAGTTTTTAATGGATAACTTTCCGTTAATCGTTACAGTTCCTAAAGAGAATGCCACAGAACCGTTTTTCCAATCGGCATCTTCATTTAAAATCAATGTACCATAATTTACAAATGACATTTGATTGAATGTCCAACTTGCACCCTGGTTATAAGTAATTACACCTGATTGGTAATTTGCAAATGTTCCGTTTTTAGTCACAATGTCTCCATCAATTACGAAATTATCCGAATAGTTAACCACAGTCAACTGGCTCACTTGTAATTTCCCTCCGGATTTCACATGAACACTTGATCCCAGATCAAAACGAGCACTCCATCCCATTTTCAAGAATCCACCTGAGTTTATGGTAATAGATCCACCACTCAATAAACGCAAACCGTTTAATGTTACGGTGTGATTAATAATAAAATCATCAGAAGAATTGATACTATTTCCAGGATTGCTTGGACTCCAGGAGTTATTTCCTGTAGTGGTATACGTTACAGCAATCACGCTTGGACTTATCACTACAAGCGACAACAAAATCAAAATGGCATGTAACTTTTTAATCATAACTCCAGAATTTATAATTATTTGTTCATAATTCGTTAGGTGCTACAAAAATACATTGATTTATAAGAAATACAAGATGTTATGCATGCGCACCTTTTGCTTTATACGCATTCTGTGCTAAAAGGGTTACAATTTGTGACGAAATAGGTCAAAAAAGTGATTATTTTTTCTGAGCCAGAATAGCATACACCATTGGAATTCGTCTTTTTAGACCGGATATTACAAATTCACCGGAAGAAACTTCTTCCATATTCGCAAAACAGTTATAGGGAGAATAGTCAAATTCTTTCAAAGATAAAATCTCTAATCCGGAACTCATCAGGCTATTTACCACATCACTCATCGGGTGATTCCAGGAAATTTCTGTATTTCGCATTTCCTCTCCACCATCCGTATAAGTTCCTTCAGATTCTTCTATGATTGTTTCCGTATTAAAATAATTGTACTTCACGAATTTGAATTCAGAATCAAACATCCATACCACCGGATGAAATTCAGCAAAAACAAATTGCCCACCAGGCTTTAAAAAATGTGATACCACACTTCCCCATCGATTAATATCCGGAAGCCATCCGATCGTACCATAGCTTGTAAAAACGATATCAAACTGCTCCTCTAAAATATCAGGTAGACTATAGACATCACAACAGATGAAAGAAGTATCCACATCCATCTTTTGCGCAAGTTCCTTTGCTTTTTCAATGGCCACGTCCGAAAAATCAACCCCAGTCACCTGAGCTCCCAAACGACTTAAAGAAATGGAATCCTGCCCAAAATGGCATTGCAAATGCAAAATCTTCTTCCCTTTGATATCTCCAAATAAATCCAATTCAATAGAGTTTAGAGAAGATCTTCCCTTTAAAAAGCTTTCATTGTCATAAAACTCAGAATCTACATGAACTTCAGTTCTATTATTCCACGTTTTCTTATTGATTTCCAAGTAATTTTCTTCCATGCCTATTCTTTTCCTGTAAAAGGTGGATATGTATCAAAAATGTAATTCTGATACGCCATCAAACGCATTACCCAACGCAGAGTTCCGATATTAAAGTGAAACCAGTTTTCCGGATATTTCCCTGTAAATAATACTGCAAAAAATGCCAGAAATGTTAGAATCCCACTCCACAAATTCCTGAATGTCCATACAAAAACATGTGGTAATATCATGATTGAAATGAAGATAAAACGAATCAATACGCTTGCTCTGTTAGGTGTTTCATTATATGAGGCTGTAATCTTTAAATATTCTACTTCCTTATTGACCCCAAAAACAGGATAATCATCTCTTAGATTATACGAACTCAAATGTAATCTGGCCAACCAGTCCATTACTCCCATTTGATAATCCCATACGTTTGCCGGATATCTTCCCTTAATCAAAATATAAAAGGTAGCATAAATCCATAGAATCTTTGACCACAGCAACACAAACAATAACACAAACATATGTGGGATGTAAATATAAAACGCTCCAAAAAAGGTTCTTAACAGTAAATGTAAGCGGGAATATGATTCTTGATACCGGACTTGTAATTGCAACATTTCTCAGGATTTTTGATGATGCACAAACTTAAATAAATATTCTTGCGAATTTGAATCAAACCTTCTGTCAAAAGAGTTAATTTTGACGCCCAAACTTTTAAAATTATTATCAACATGAATTACGATGTTTTAGTACTAGGAAGTGGACCTGGTGGATATGTTGCTGCGATTAGAGCTTCTCAATTAGGGCTTAAAACAGCTGTTATTGAAAAAGCTGAGCTTGGCGGTATTTGTTTAAACTGGGGGTGTATCCCAACAAAAGCGTTATTAAAGTCAGCAAGCGTTTATGAAAGCATGGTTCATGCAGAAGCTTACGGATTAAAATCTCAAAGCATTGAATTCGATTTCTCTAAAGTTGTTGATAGAAGCCGTGGTGTTGCGGATAAAATGAGCAAAGGAATCGAGTTTTTGATGAAAAAAAATAAAATCGATGTGATTAACGGGTTTGGTAAATTAGTCGCTGCAAATAAAATTGCTGTAACTGATACTGACGACAAAGTAACGGAATATGAAGCTAAAAATATCGTTTTAGCTACTGGTGCACGTTCTCGTCAATTACCTAACTTGCCACAAGATGGAAAGAAAATTATTGGATATAGAGAAGCGTTAACATTACCTGAATTGCCAAAATCAATGGTAATTGTTGGTTCTGGTGCCATTGGTTCTGAGTTTGCTTACTTCTACCATACAATGGGAACTGAAGTAACTTTAGTTGAGTATATGCCAAACATCGTTCCTGTAGAAGATGAAGAAGTTTCTAAAGCTTTAGCACGTTCATTTAAGAAATCAAAAATGAAAGTGATGGTTAACTCTTCTGTGGAATCAGTAGATACTTCTGGTGATCAATGTAAAGTGACGATCAAAACTAAGAAAGGCGAAGAAGTTGTAAATGCTGATGTTGTTCTTTCTGCTGTAGGTGTAGTTTCTAATATTGAAAACATCGGTTTAGAAGATGTAGGTGTAGCAACTGACGGAGGAAAAGTATTGGTTGACGAGTATGGTCAAACTAACATTCCTGGTGTTTGGGCAATTGGTGACATCGTTCCTGGTGCTGCTCTAGCTCACGTGGCATCACACGAAGGAATCGTTGCTGTTGAGAAAATGGCCGGGTTAGATCCAAAACCAATCGATAAAGGAAACATCCCTGGATGTACTTATACTACTCCTGAAATCGCTTCTGTAGGTATGACAGAAAAAGCGGCTAAAGAAGCTGGTTACGATATCAAAGTAGGTAAATTCCCATTCTCTGCATCAGGTAAAGCATCTGCTGCAGGTCATAACGAAGGTTTCGTTAAATTGATCTTTGATGCAAAGTACGGAGAGTTATTAGGTGGTCATATGATCGGTTATAATGTAACTGAAATGGTGGCTGATTTAGTTTCAATCCGTAAACTGGAAACTACCGGACACGAAATCATCACTACTGTTTATCCTCACCCAACTATGAGTGAAGCGATTATGGAAGCTGCTGCTGATGCTTACGATGAGTGTATTCACATCTAAGCACTATTCAAAATAATGTTATTAAATCCCATTGGTCTTTCTACAGACTGATGGGATTTTTTTATTCAACTCAAAACAACAACCAACTTTCTATTTTAGATCATGAAACACACACTGATAATACTAACAATACTTTTCCCATTTATCCAACTCAACGCTCAGGATATTCAAGATACCGCTTCGCAAAAGACAGACACCACCACTACAACTACAATGACCACCGCGGATCTTAAAAAGAAACAAGACTCCATCACAAAGGCATTGGGATTGCCACCCAGACCAGTCGTATATCCAAGTTTTCCTGGCGGCAAGGAAGAAATGCACAAGTTTATCTCCACTCACTTTGTCTACCCTACAGAAGCTAAAGCAAATGGAATTCAGGGACGTGCCTATGTCGCCTTTATGGTCATGAAAGACGGTTCCATTGATCATGTTAATGTCTTGAGAGGTCCCGGACATGGATGTAATGAAGAAGCCAAACGTCTGGTTGAAATGATGCCTGCCTGGACTCCAGGTTACGACAGTGAAGGAAACCCTGTTGAAGTGAAATATACGCTTCCGATCAGTTTTAATTTACCGCAACCTGCTGAGCCGGAAACCGAAGAAGAATCTAAAGGCAAAAAGAAAAAGAAGGACAAGAAAAATAAGTAGCAACATCAAATTTTATTTGGTTCAATTTGTCATTACCAAAACAATCTATGTGATTTTGATTTGGTTTTATGTATAAAAGTCATATTCTCAATACAATCAACAATTATATTTGCGAATTCTTTTATAAAGCAAAATGAAAAAATCATATATCGTTATTTTCCTTTTGATTTTGGGTTATACCGCTCAAGCGCAACAAGGATGGAATCAAAAGTATAGTCGCAAAAATCAAATTTACGGATACTGGGGATACAATGTATCTGCGTATTCTAAGTCTGATATCTCATTTGTAGGACAGAACTATAATTTTACCATATATGATGTAAAAGCCAACGACCGTCCTACTCCATTTGATTTCGATCTGTATTTTAATCCTGCAAACCTATCTATTCCGCAATGGAATTTACGATTTGGGTATTTCTTTGCTGATCGTTGGTCTATTTCTATAGGTACCGACCATATGAAATATGTGATGCAACAAAACCAGTATGTGGCTATGGAAGGTTATATTAATATCCCGAATGGAGAATACAATGGAGCTTATAACCGTCAACCTCAGGAATTAACATCAGAATTCTTGATGTTTGAACATACTGATGGTCTCAATTATGGAAGTATTGAATTAGAATATCATGGTAACATCTATCAATTCAATGATAAGCATAGTATCAATTATTATGCAGGCCCTGGATTTGGATTATTGGTACCTCGTTCTAACGTTACATTAATGGGCTACGATCGTTACGATGAATTCCATGTTGCGGGTTATGGTTTATCTGGTAAAGTGGGGCTTCAAGCTGTTTTATGGAAACATTTAACTTTCAATGCAGAATGGAAAAATGGATTCATTAGCATGCAGGATATCCTAACTACCGGAGATAATCCAACAGATAGAGCCATGCAAACATTCTGGTTTACAGAATTTACAGGTACCATTGGTTTTGTTATCAACGCTAAAAGAAATCAGTAATCTAAATTATTGGATTTAGAAATACTATACCGCGATGACCATCTGGTGGTGATCAATAAACCCCACGGTCTTTTGGTTCATCGCAGTAAAATAGCGGCTAATGCGGAAGAGTTTGCATTGCAAATTCTCCGAGATCAAATTGGTCAGCATGTCTATACAATTCATCGCTTAGATCGTAAAACCAGTGGAATTCTTGTTTTTGCTTTATCTCAAGAAGTGAATTCGCTAATGCAAAATCAGTTTGCATTACATCAGATCACAAAAACCTATCACGCGATTGTTAGAGGTTTTGCTCCTGAAAAAGGGATCATCGATTATGCCCTGATTAATGACAGCGGGAAAAAACAAGATGCAATTACCCATTTCAAAACGATTCAAACCACAGAGGTTCCGGTACCTTTTGGAAAATTTGAAACATCCAGATATTCTTTAATAGAAGTCCAACCACAAACCGGAAGATTTCATCAGATCAGGAAACATTTTGCACATTTAAGACATCCAATTATAGGAGATCGTCCACATGGATGCAATAAACAAAATCGTTTGTTTAAGGAAAAATGGAACATGATCACTATGATGCTTCATGCGCAGGAAATTGCATTTCATCATCCGATAACGAATGAACCTATGCGAATAAATGCAGACTATCACCCCGAATTTCAGCGCACTTTAGGTTTTTTACAATTTTTATAGTGATCTTGTAGGCCCAAACAATTCTGAAGCCTATGAAGAAATTTCTAATCTCACTCACCCTTCTATTGACAGGAAGCATATATGCGCAAAATTTGAATCTGGGAATCCGAATTCAAAAAACACAAAACATGTATTGGGAAAACGGAATTTCCGTTCAATACGCATTTAAAAACTTCAAACCGGAAAGGTTTCATCTCGGATTTGATTTTGTGACTTCCAGATTGGGTTCAGCTTTTAATTCAAATGCGATCAAGCAAAGTCATTTCTTATTTTCAGGTAGTTGGAATTTTATTCAGAATAAACCGTATCATTTTGTCACACGATTAAATATGGGGTACTTCTACTCCAATCTGGAATATGATTTTTTTGATGACATTCCGAATACAGCTTTTCTTCTATCACCGGAAATTGCATTTAGTTATGAATTTCAAAAATATCCGGTAAAACTACAATTAGGTTCGGGTTATTACATTGACTTTTCCAAACCCGGATATTCACCGGGCACCCTCCAACCACTCTATTATCATCTGGATGTTTACTACACCTTATTTAAATCTGGAAATCATGAATAGAATCGTTTATATACTCCTTATCGGTTTTTCTCTTCTGACTCAGCAGTGTAAAGATCCCAATATCACCGATGATTTATTAGATGGTGATGTGATCTTTGATGCTTCTTTATATCAACCGGAAGACTTTTTGGTTTCTGCCAAATATCCCAATCCCACCGCGGATGATCTAAATCGACATATTTTAATTGCAGTACATGGATATTCTGCTTCTACCTTTGAATGGCAGGAATTTCAAGATTGGTCGGCTAATCAAAACTCATATCGGATTTCTCAGGTCTTACTTGGTGGACATGGCAGAACATATGCCGATTTCAAAGATGCTTCCTGGGAAGATTGGAAATCAGCTATTATTGAAGAATATGAAAAGCTGGAACAACTTGGATATCAAAAAATCAGTCTGGTAGGTTCCTCTACCGGAGCAACACTTATTCTGGAACTGTTATCCTCAGACTATTTTGATTCCCATATTCCTCCACAAAATGCATTCTGTATCGACCCTATTGTCGTTTCTTCCATAAAAATCCAATCTATTGCGGGAATCATTGGGCCGATGTTGGGATACGTAGAAAGTAGTGTGGAAGGCAATGAAACCAAATACTGGTATAAATTCAGACCCCATGAAACGGTTTCGGAACTTAACTTCGTTATGAAACGGGTACAAAAGAAGTTGGAAAATGGAATTACCCTCCCCAACTCTGCATATATGAAAGTATACCATTCTAAAAACGATCCTACCGCAAGTTCTACCAGTACTGTACTTATTTATAAAGGCACAAAAACAGCTCAAAACGGCCCCATTGATGTTGAAATTATGGATTCCGACATTCATGTTTTTACGCGATTGGCCCTAAGAGAAGGTGTGACCTCTAAAATGCGTACCAACCAGCAACATGCATTCAATGAAATGGCAAATCGATTAAATTAAATGTTATAAATATTCATAGCCATTTTTATAACTAATTCGTACAATTATATTTGCAACCATATAGCGATAGAATATGAGATTAGGTCAACTTTCCAGAAAAGTAAACGTTAAGCCAAACGAAATTTTAAATTATTTAAAATTGGAATTTGACGTTGAATTAGGATCGCATCTAAACACCAAAGTAGAAGATGCTTTAGTTGAAAAAGTAGTCGCTAAATTCAATCCTACGCCAGAGCCTTCGGAATCTAAAGAAGAATCAACTCCGGTTTCCGACCTGGTAGAAACATCCGAAATCAAAGAAACTTTTGAGCCAGAGGTTTCAGTCGTAGAAAATGAATCATCAGAAGACAGCGTTTCAATTGAAGAAACAGAAAGTTCTGATTCGGAAGCATCCATTGAATTTGAACTCCATCAGGAAGTAGATGCTTCCACCATTGCCAACGCACCATTGATTAAAGCCGAAAAAGTGGAACTCACAGGTCCTAAAGTTGTTGGTAAAATTGAACTTCCTCCACCCCTCTCAGAGCAAATGGTTGAGGTAGATGGTGTCATGATTAGTAAAGAAGAATTGGCTAATCGTAAGAAAGAAAAACGTAGAGAACAACGTGAGTTCAAGCAAAAACAGCGTGAAAAGCGATCTGCAAGTTCAGCGCGTAAATCCAGAATTAAGAGTGAAGCGCAGCTAGAACAAATTAAAAGAGACAAAGCCGCAGAGGAAATGTCTAAAAAGCTGGAACATCGTGAAAAAAGGATTGCCGCTAAGCAAAAGGAAAAATCAAAACCGGACGCTCAAAAATTTGTTCCGAAAAAAACGAAAAAGAAAAACAACTATAAAATAGAAAAAGCTGAAAATACCACACCTACAGCACCAGAACCAACAACCTGGTATGGTAAATTATGGAAATGGTTTAATACTTAAATTATTCCATCACATGTCTGTAGAGTTTGGTATTATATTTTAATTTTGGCCTCCGAAAAGTTCTTTAAAGAACCTTTCTATTCTAATACAAGCAATATTAAATCGATATATCGTGGTAAATAAAAAAGCACAAGATCTCATCCAAAAAATGCAACAAAGCATTTCTGATAACGGAATAGTCATTGAAGAAATGGTGAATGACCTTAAAGAATTACGTACATATGCTGTTGCAGAAAAAATTCCACGTTTAGCAAAGGCTATCCGTTTAACTTACGAGCATATTGAAGAATACGAAGGCTTTTTTATTCCGCAGCCGGAAGATGAAATGGTAGATGAAGATGGTGAAGTGATTGGCGTTATTGAAGCGGCTAATGAAACTGATACTGATAGTTTGGTGTATCTATTATCAATCATGAGCGATGCACACAACAAAATGAATCACGCTGAATTAAAGGAATACAACTTAGCATTAAAAGATTACGCGGAGAACAACTAATCTTTGAATTCATAAAAAAACTGAATCCCGTTAAGTTGAACTTAGCGGGATTTTTTTATTCCAGGACATACACGATCACCTCTTCCCCAGCCTGAACTTCCATTTGATCCTGTGGAATGTAAATAATCGCATTGGTAATGGCGTAAGAATACATCATGGCAGAGCTTTGACCTTCCAGGACTTCTACTCCGGCATCAGTCACAAATCCTTTTAAGAATTGTGCGCGATCTCCTTTTTTCTTAAAAGAATCGGTCATCTTCACCCATTTCGTTTTCAATCCGGAAAATCCCAAACCAATCATTTTATCCAGACATGGCAATACATACTGGTAAAAACCGGTTAATGCCGATGCCGGATTCCCGGGTAATGCAAACACTGCCGTTTCTCCATGTTTGGCATAAAACATCGGTTTACCCGGCTTTTGCTTGATTTTGTAGAAAATTTCTTCTACCCCCAATTCCTTAAAAGCTTTACCCACAAAATCATAATCTCCAACAGAAATACCTCCTGAAGCCAGCACCACATCCGCAGTCTCTAACGAGTCTTTTAAACTCTTTAATGTTTCCTCATAAGTATCTTTAACGAACTTCACCTCCAAAACCTCAAATCCATAATTCTGTACCGCTCCACAAATGGTAACAGAATTGCTTTCATAAATCTGGCCATGCTTTAATTCTCTTCCTGGTTGTACCAGCTCATCTCCAGTCACAACCAAATGGATGACAGGCTTTCTATACACCTTCACCTGATCATAGCCCATCATAGCTAAAAACCCCATCGCAGCCGGAGTAATTTTCGTTCCGCTCTGCAATCCCGTATCACCAGTCATGATTTGTTCCCCTCGCGCGCGGATATTTACGCCATAACGTACATCTTTCTCCACATGAATAGAGTCCTCATTTCTACGCACCACTTCCTGAATCACCACCGTAGTTGCACCCTCCGGAACAGGTGCTCCGGTAAAAATCCGAGCGGCTTCTCCGGGTTGAATCGTATGCGAATTCACATCTCCGGCCTGTACTTCAGCCACCACTTTAAATTCATCTCCAATGACAATATTTCCATCGGTATTCACCGCATAACCATCCATGGCCGATTGCGGATAACCCGGAATATCAATTTTAGAAAAAATGTCTTCTGCCAAAACATATCCAAGAGCTTCTGAAACCAACATTGTTTTGACTTCTAATACCTCCGTATGCGTATTAATCAGATCTTTTGCTTCTTCTACAGTAACCATGAAAATAAATTTAAAACAAAGTAAAACCATCCCATTTTAAAACTAAATGGAAACGGTAAAAAATAGTTCATAAAAAAATAACATTTCCCTTAGATAAAGCCTGACTTAGAAATGGATTTTCATTTGTAATTATTTAAATTCGCAAGCATTCAAAAATTAGGAATAAAAAAACATAAAATATCATGGGAGAAGTAAAATCGGATTTAGAGATTGCTCAGTCGGCTGAGTTGAACCATATTAGTACCATTGCGGCTAAAATAGGTGTTGATGAGGACAATATTGAAATGTATGGTAAATACAAAGCCAAACTGCCATTAAATCTAATTGACGATGAAAAGGTTGCTGACAGTAATTTGATTTTGGTAACCGCTTTAACCCCTACTCCTGCAGGTGAAGGAAAAACAACCGTAACGATTGGTTTAACGGAAGGGTTAAACAAAATTGGAAAACAAGCCATGGCTGTTTTAAGAGAGCCTTCTTTGGGACCTGTTTTCGGAATTAAAGGTGGCGCTGCCGGAGGTGGTTATTCTCAGGTAATTCCAATGGAAGATATCAACCTGCATTTCACAGGTGATTTTAACGCAATCGAAAAGGCCAACAACCTTTTATCTGCAGTAATTGATAACAACCTTCAAAGTAAAACCAGAAGTTTAGGAATTGATGGCAGAACCATTAAATGGAAGCGCGTGATTGACATGAACGATCGTGCTTTACGTGATATCACCATTGGTTTAGGTGGTTTAGGTAACGGAATCCCTCGTCAGGATGGATTCAATATTACAGCTGCATCAGAGATCATGGCGATCTTATGTATGAGTAAAGACATCAATGACCTAAAAGAGAAATTAGGAAATATCTACGTAGGTCAAACATTTGATAAACGTCCGGTATATGCAAAAGAATTAAACTGTGTTGGGGCAATGGCACTTTTATTAAAAGATGCTATTAAGCCAAACCTGGTTCAAACGTTAGAGCACAATCCGGTATTGGTTCACGGTGGACCGTTCGCGAATATCGCTCAGGGAACCAATTCTATTATCGCTACCAAAATGGGAATGTCGCTATCTGATTATGTCGTAACAGAAGCAGGATTCGGTGCAGATTTAGGTGCTGAGAAATTTTTCGATCTAAAATGTGCACATGCAGAGCTAAAACCAAAAACTGTAGTATTGGTTGCAACCGTAAGAGCTTTACGTCATCATGGTGGTGCACCAAAAGAAGAATACAATACACCAAATGCAGAGCGTGTAACTAACGGTATGGCAAATGTGGAGAAACACATTGAAAATATTAAGAAGTTTGGTCTAAACCCGGTTGTGGCGATCAACAACTTCATTTCTGATACTGAGGAAGAAATCCAAATCATCAAAGACAGATGTGCAGCACTAGGTGTAAAAGCAGTTCTTTCTGAAGGATGGGCCAAAGGTGGTGAAGGTACACAAGACCTTGCCAAAGCTGTTGTAGAAGAAATTGAGTCTGGTTCAGGTGATTTCAAACCTTTATACGATTGGAACTCTACAGATATCGTAGAAAAAATGGATATCGTAGCCAAAGAGATTTACGGTGCGGATAACGTAATCTTAAGTAAGAAAGCACAAACTGATCTAAAACGTATTAAGAACTTAGGAATGGATAACCTTCCTATCTGTATGGCTAAGACTCAAAACTCATTCTCTGACAATCCTAAATTATTTGGACGTCCAACTGGATTTGATGTCAGCGTAAGAGAATTTGAAATTGCTGCTGGAGCAGGATTCATCGTACCAATTTTAGGCCCTATGATGCGTATGCCTGGTTTACCAGCTGTACCGGCATCTGAAGGAATGGATATTGACGAAAACGGTGTGGTGACCGGATTAAGCTAAGAACGATTATAAACGGGAATGACAGGCTCAATACAAGCCATTCAGTGTCCGAGATAATCTGTAAATAAATAATGATTACAAAAGCTGCTTCAATTAACTTTGGAGCAGCTTTTTTATTTTCATATGGCTATAGCAAAATACAAGGGAATCAAAATTCAATCGCAACAGGTCACTGATGTGGAAGACGCATTAACTGTAGAAGAAGCTTTGGTAATTCATATCAACGGAAAGCAATATCTGGTAACCATGCGTACGCCTGGTGATGAGGTGGAATTGATTCGTGGTTTGCTATTTTCAGAAGACATTTTCAGATCAAAAGAGGCCCAATTACACACCGAAGTGATTAAAAAGAGTCCACTGGGATACATCTCCGAAATAAATGTAACCATTGGACCTGATGTATTGGGAAAAGGGTATAAAAGTGGTCAAAGTTTACTTTCTGTTTCATCCTGTGGGATTTGTGGAAAACCGGAACTTCCTGAGATTACAGCTGCCAATAAAATCGATTCGCAACAACTGCAATTGACCGCTACCGATATGAATCAAATGTTTGACCTGATGCGTAAAAGTCAATTGCAATTTGAACAATCCGGTGGGATCCATGCGGCAGCTATTTTCGATCAAGACAAAAACTTACTGGTGGTTAAAGAAGACATCGGAAGACATAATGCAGTGGATAAGGTGATTGGTACTCTTCTACTCCAACAAAACATAAAAGCGGCCAAATACATTCTGGTGAGCGGACGGATTTCTTATGAAATTCTGACCAAAACATTTGCTGCCGGAATTCCGGTAATCGCTGCTGTTTCAGCTCCATCATCACTTGCAGTAGATTACGCCAAAGAACTCGGAATCACTTTATTGGGGTTTTGCCGAAAAGACAAATTCACCATCTATTCCAATGTAGATCGAATTATTGAGTTGTAAAATTCTACCTGTTTCAATTTCTATTCAGAATTCCCGGATTCGGCATGATCAGTCATGTCCACTACCCTACATTTGCACGAGCTAAAAAGCAAAAACGTCTATGTCATTTTCTTCACTGGGTTTAACACCATCACTATTAAAAACACTGGTCCAAGAAGGTTTTAAGAAACCGTATCCAATTCAAAAGAAAGCCATTCCGGCTGTCCTGGACAAAAAGGATGTATTGGGGATTGCCAAAACCGGATCGGGTAAAACAGCGAGTTATGTGTTGCCCATTTTGATGAACCTTCAGGGAAAGTTCCTCACTAAAAACAGAAACGTAGATGTACTGGTGATGGTACCCACCAGAGAATTGGCCGAACAAGTGAAAGACGTGTTTCATACGTTTGGACAAAACTTACCCCAACCCATTAAAACCATGGCAGTTTATGGTGGCGTATCTATCAATCCACAAATGAAAGCACTTTACGGAATCAACGTTCTGGTAGCCACCCCGGGAAGATTGATTGAATTGGTTGAAAATAAAGCGATTCATTTATCACGTGTGGATACATTGGTTCTGGATGAAGCCGATAAAATATTAAACCTGGGTTTTAAAGATGAAATGGAGCACATCTTTAAGTTGCTTCCTAAAAAGCGCCAAAACCTATTGTTTTCGGCTACCCTGGACGACAAGGTCAGCGCTTTACACCCGGGATTGCTAAACGATCCGGTAAAAATTAGTGATGTTGAAAAAGAACAGGATCTTAGTCTAATCCAACAAACGGGATACTTTGTGACGGAAGAACGTAAAGGACCACTTTTAAGGTTTTTACTCGAACATCACGATATGGATCAGGTGCTGGTATTTGTGTCTTCTAAATTCAAAGCGGATCATCTCGTTAAAAAATTAAAGAAAAATAACATCCGTGCAGCTGCAATTCATGGTAAGAAAAGTCAGGGTTCCCGGATGGATTCGTTGGTCAAATTCAAGAATAAGAATATCCGGGTTCTGGTAGCTACAGACCTACTAGGTCGTGGAATTGATATCGAATTCCTTCCTTATGTCATCAACTATGAGCTACCACGCTCACCAAAAGACTTTATTCATAGAATTGGGCGTACAGGACGTGCAGAGAACCCGGGCAAAGCACTCACATTCGTTGCTCCGGAAGATCAACACCATTTTAAGGTGATTCAAAAGAAAATGAAACGATGGGTGGATATGATTGATAGTGAAAATCTTTTGGGTAGTACAGCAAAATGATATAAAAAATGGGTAATTATCCTAACTTTCATTTTGAATATTAGAACAATACCTAGATTGATTTAATTCAATCATAATCACAACAAAATTCATTTATAAGTGATTAGAATCTAATTGACCAATTCCTCTTGTCCTATTTTGGCTTGACACTTCGACTTCGCTCAGCGTCCGATTATAAGGACCAACCGGAATGAAATGAAGGAAAAGCACACATTCAAAAGCTTTTAACACGTGCTTAAAAAGTTCAAGGCTACCGAAAGCTTTGTTGAAAGCTAACGAATAATTCCGCTATCTCACCCAAACTCGCAAACGACATGAACGCCTCTTCGAGTCGATGTCTGAGCTCAAACATGGGTTCGATTACCACTACATTCTTCTTGCTTTCTACCAAACCTTCCAGAATGCCATTTTTAAAGTCTTATAAATATTCTAAATCCAACATTACATTTCTACCGTTAAGGCATAAAAAAAGCCAGATGAACATTCATCTGGCTTTTACTATTTAAATCCAAATTTATTTCTTCAAATACTTTTTATCGATAAAACCTTCTTTACCGCCAATCAACTTGATTTTCACCCAGTTTCCTTCTTCCCCTAGTTTTACAAATTCTGTACTTCCCGGTACTTTAGCTGCAATATCGGCTGCTTTATTGGCTTCGATATACACATCATAACGATCGGTCTTTTTACCAATGGTTTGTACCTTTTGCATATTCAAACGTGCTCCGGCACTTTCATCAAACTGATACGGTGAAGCATCTACACCTAGTCTTTCCAGTTCTTTTAAAGCTTCTTTACTATTCATCGCACGTTGCATCGCATCGTTATGCTCTTTTGAAGGATCAATTTCATACGCTGCTTTATGATACTCAATCGCCTGATCAAAGTTTCCTACCGCTTCGTATAAAACACCCATGTTATGCGCCATAGCTGCATCATATGGATCTTTATCATATACTTTCTTTACAATCGCAAAAGCTCCTGATAAATCATTTTCCTTTACCAAATCCTTCGCTTTTTTAAAGTCATCTTTATATCCTTTTCCTGCTGGTTTTTCCACAGCAAGCTCCTGATACACAAATGTTGGTGCAAAATGAGATACCAGCTGTTTTGCTACATCTTTCAAACAACTTCTGATAATTTGTCCATCAGTAGATAAACTGCTACTTGCTTCAGAATAAGAACTTCCGGAAGCTTTCTTTTTTAAGGTTGCAGTTTTATTCACCATACTTAAAATCTCTCCGGTTTCAATGGAGATAATTTTCATAGTCACATCTACTGTCGCAATTTTCTTCGCATTATAGCTCAAACCTGAACCACTTCCACTCTTCTTTACAGAAGTCTTTACATCTGTAGAATAGTTTCCGGTGATCATCACATCCAAACCCAATAACTTACCTACTTCTGTCGCATCCGCATCAGAAATAGCACCACTTGCTCCCAGTTTCTGCTCCTGCATCACTTTATCCAACTCACCACGTTCCACCACAGTATAAACATCCGTATTGTAACGTTCCATATAGTTCTTACCTTTCTTCGCCAGCTTGGTTTCTTTATTACGACTCATCAACTGACTCATGGTAATATCAGATAGATCTGCTTTGTTTTGCTTGGCGGCTTCCAAACTGTATACACCTCTGTGCTTTTCCAACAACGAAGCAATCATATAATCAGCCAATTGCGCTCCATAATCATTGTTACGATAGTAATACCAATGGGTATCTCTACGGTTTTCAAAATTCATGATCGCAATCTTTTCCATGCCCTCGACCATGATGGTTGGTGCTTGTAAACTGTAACAGTTTAACTGAGATTTCCCATTAAAAGGAATCCATAAAAGTGCAATGATCAATACAATAGGAGTGTATATATTCTTCATAGGAGTAATTTTGTTCACTTTTCAAATATAGCTTAAAAACATTGGGGAAATATGGATTTTGGAATCCAATTCCATGGATCATTCGCATTCAAAATATAAACTGTTCATATCCTCTTTTTAACTCATTGATTTCAACAAAAAATAAGCTTTTAATACCATTTCATTTAGACTAAATTTGGGCCCGCAAAAACTATATTTGCAAATCTTTAAACGACACTTAAAAAAATATAATATAATGGAAAAAGTAGCTGTAATTGGTGCCGGAACAATGGGCAACGGAATTGCGCATACATTCGCACAATTTGGATATAAAGTATCTTTAATTGATATCTCTCAGGACTCTTTGGACCGAGCGATTGGAACCATTACGAAAAATCTGGATCGTATGGTGAAGAAAGAAAGAATTTCTGAAGACGACAAAGCTGCAACTCTTGCGAACCTAACGACATACACCGATATGGCTGAGGGTGTAAAAGATATCCAACTGGTAGTGGAAGCGGCTACTGAAAACGTGGATCTAAAATTAAAGATCTTCAGAGATTTAGATCAGCTTACAGCTCCTGAGGTGATTTTAGCAAGTAACACTTCTTCTATCTCGATCACTCAAATTGCTTCGGTAACTTCAAGACCGGAAAAAGTAATTGGAATGCACTTTATGAATCCGGTACCTATCATGAAACTGGTAGAGATTATCCGTGGATATCAAACCAGCGATGAGGTAACGGAGACCATTATGGAATTATCCAGAAATTTAAAGAAATCTCCAACTGAGGTAAATGATTATCCTGGGTTCGTTGCGAATCGTATTTTAATGCCAATGATCAATGAAGCGATCATTACCCTTCACGAAGGTGTAGCAGGTGTGGCAGAAATTGATACGGTAATGAAATTAGGTATGGCGCATCCAATGGGTCCATTACAATTGGCTGATTTTATCGGTCTGGATGTATGTTTATCTATTTTACGTGTGATGTACGAAGGATTCGGAAATCCTAAATATGCACCATCTCCATTATTGGTAAACATGGTACAAGCCGGACACTTAGGTGTAAAATCCGGAAACGGATTCTATAACCATACCCATGGCACAAAAGAATTGATCGTAGCTGATACGTTCAAAAAATAAGCACAACACATTCACATAAAAAAGCCGTAAAACTGGTGTTTTACGGCTTTTTTATCATCTACCATCAATATCAAATCATAACATTTTGTTCAAGTTCAATTTAGCTGTTCTGGCTAATTTTGCGAACTAATTTTTCAGATATGGCAAACATTATTCCTTTCAGAGCCATTCGACCACATCGAAATAAAGTGAGTTTAGTAGGTTCCAGATCTTACATCAACTATTCGGAGAAGGATTTTAAAGAAAAGCTATCGGCCAATCCATATACTTTTTTGCATGTCATCACACCGACCTACGGTTTAAAAGATCACGGCAATCAAACCATGCTGGATCGTTATCGTGAAGTACGTTCTCGTTTCGAAGATTTCAACGATCAGGGGATTTTCCAAAGAGATACAAAGCCGCAGTTCTATGTGTATCAACAGATCAAGCAAAACCATTCATTTATTGGAGTGATTGCCGGGGTTTCTATTGATGACTTTAACACGGGACATGTCAAAAAACATGAGCATACGCTGACTAAAAGGGAATCGATATTTGCACAATATCTAAAGGAAACCAAAATCAATGCAGAACCTGTGCTGTTGACTTACAAACATCAGGATGAAATTGATTCGATTTTGAAAAAGTATTCGGAAACGAGACCTGAATATGAGTTTTCTACTACCGATAAAACCATTCATAATTTATGGTTGATCTCTAATGAAGAAGATATCCGAAAAATGCAGGGTGCTTTTCAACAGGTACCGGATATGTATATCGCAGACGGTCACCACCGTTGTGCATCCTCTGCCCGACTCTCATCTGATTTAAGAGATTATTACGGAAGCGAATTTGGCGAAGCTTACGATTACTTTATGGCTTATCTGATTTCTGATCATCAGTTGAATATTTTGCCATTTAACCGTTTGGTAAGCGGACTCAACGGTTTGACTTCGGAACAACTTTTAGCTAAAATCGAGGAAAGTTATACGGTGACTCCACTTCCTAAAAAGAGTCGTCCCAAGCAAAAACACCATATCCATATGTTTCTAGATAACTCCTGGTATAAATTGGTGTTAAACAACGATTTAATTCAACAAGAAAATATCATCTCACAATTGGACAGCCATCAACTTTCCGAAACCATTCTCAATCCGATTTTAGGCATTGAAGATATCAAAACCGATAGTCGCATGCACTTCTATGGTGGCGATAAAGGTCTTAAAGGAATGGAGAAAATGGTACGTAAAGGCAAGGCAGATTTAGCATTTGCCTTATACCCGGTTGAAGTTGAACAACTTATAGAGATTTCAGATCAGGGATTAACCATGCCTCCTAAAAGTACATGGATTGAACCCAAATTGCGTAGTGGTTTAACTATTTATTCTATATTCGATCATTAAAACTATTTGGGGAATGAAAATAGCTGAAAACTTAGAAAAAATCGGAAAGACAATTCCTGAAAATGTAACACTTATTGCTGTTTCAAAAACCAAACCCAACGAAGCCATCCAGGAAGCTTATGATGCCGGCCAACGGGTATTTGGAGAAAACAAAGCATTAGAGCTTCGCGATAAACACAATGACCTGCCGAAAGATATCGAATGGCATATGATTGGACGCATGCAGACCAATAAAGTCAAGTATATTGCGCCTTTTGTCAATCTGATTCATTCTGTGGATAGTGAACGTTTGATTGCAGAAATTGATAAACGTGCCAAAAACAATGATCGTGTAATTGATGTGCTGATTCAGGTACACATTGCCCGTGAAGATTCTAAAACGGGTTTCTTGTTTTCTGATGCGTTTGACATCATGAAAGAAGGTTTATTCAATAAATACGAAAATGTGAATATCCGTGGTTTTATGGGCATGGGCACCAATACGTTTATTGACTCTGTGGTGGAAGAAGAATTTGGAAAGTTACACAACCTGTTTTTAGCGTGCCAGGAGTTTAAATCTGATTTTGATATCCTTTCTATGGGGATGAGCAATGATTATGAGTTGGCCATTAAAAACGGTTCCAATATGGTGCGGATCGGATCTTCCATATTTGGTGCACGAGATTATTCTAAAAAGTAAATTTCATTCTTTCCATTGATGAACTATCAAGAGTTGTGTGAACAATCCATCGCACTGATCAAAGAAACCGGAACGTATATTCTGGCCCAGAGAAAAGACTTTACCGAAGATGCGGTAGAAACCAAAAGCTTAAACAGTTTGGTAAGTTTTGTAGATAAAACGGCCGAACAAAAACTGGTAGCAGGTTTAAGCGCGTTACTTCCCGAAGCAGGTTTTATTGCCGAAGAAGGCACTTCAGACAAAATTGGAGACACTTACAATTGGGTGATTGACCCTTTGGACGGCACCACGAACTTTATTCATGGGGTTCCCCTCTACTCTATTAGTGTGGCGTTAATGGAAAACAACCAACCCGTGATTGGTGTGGTGTATGAAATCAATTTGGATGAATGTTTTTATGCCTGGAAAGACAGTGCAGCTTATCTGAATGGCCACACAATTTCAGTAACGCAAACCCAAAACTTAAGCGATACTTTATTAGCGACCGGATTCCCGTATCATGATTTTTATAAAATGGAAGGCTTTCTGGCTTCTTTAAGATACTTTATGGAAAACACCCGTGGACTTAGACGTTTGGGATCTGCTGCCGTAGATTTAGCCTATGTGGCCTGCGGACGTTTTGATGGTTTCTACGAATACGGACTCAATCCGTGGGATGTGGCCGCTGGTGCTTTTATTGTGGAACGTGCCGGTGGGAAATCCGGTTATTTTACCGACCGCGAGGAATATACCGATGGTTCTGAAATTCTAGCTACCAATGGATTGATTCATACCGAAATGCAGGAGTTGATTCGGAGGTTTTATGGGTAGGAGTAAGTTTCACCAAATAGCTTTCTTTTAATTGCATTAAACGGTTTGACTATGCATAGTAGTTTCCTGACGGATATTACGTATAGTTGTATGCTGTTTTTCTTCTAATCCTCATTTACTGTACTTTTTAATGAGGTGATTAAGTAAACCTCAAATTGATCGAAACTTAATCCAAATTCTTCGATTACGTTTTGAGGCACTAGAGTTCTATAATCACCATCTAAGTGAATTTCATCAAGCTGTTTTGTTTGCTCAAACACTTCTACAAGGTGTTCAACCTTTTCACCAATATTGTTGACGAATTTTATATTGTCTAAAATTTTGTTGATGTCTGAGATTTCAAATCTGTCTTCTTCATGATAGTCAGTCATGTCAACAGAACATAAAGCATAAATATTCTGGTGCTCATTAGATCTCAAGGTTTGGTTCCGTGACATTCTGATTGAAGTTCGTTTATCCCATCTGGATTTTACTTCTATGTAGTATTTGATCTCATCCTTTATTTTGATGACTATATCCTGACCATCTTGCTCACCTAATACTTCACATTTAATATCTTCTGGCTGAAATAACAGCTTTAGGTGTTCTTTCAATTTTTCTTCTATATGGGTTCCAATTTGATGTTTGAATTGAAAATTAGCCTTACGTTGATTTTCATCTTCAAGACTTTCAAGTGCTTTATTGAGTATTTCTTCAAAATTGGACTTTCTTACTAGGTCACCAATGTTTTTGATTTTTTCATCATCTAATGTCACTATTGAAAATATGTCTTCTTTGGTTTCTTCTTTAGAAACCACTGAAATCATTATGCTTGCCTTTTTGTCGTTTAACTGAGGAAACAATTGTTGATAGTTCTGCTCTGTTAAAAGTGGGATGATTTTGAGTATGGTGGTTTTAAGAGGATGATTCTCTATATCACTAATATTATCCTGAAATAAGGTTTCTTCAATAATAGTCGTTAGATACCTATTGTTGATGTAGTCATCTTCTGATAGAAAGCTATTAAATGTCGCAATGCTTAATATTTCGTTGATGTCTTTTTTCTCAACTGCTAAATAGAGCTGTTTGATTTCATTGGTAACACCATTATCTCTTTTTAAATCTTCAGCTAAATGAAGTTCGAACAATTGATTTGGATAGATTTTACTTTCCTTGTAAACCTCTTTATAGCTATCGTCATAGAGGGAGCATAAATCGCTCAAAAAAGCGGTGTTCTCTTGAACCCAATTGTTATTGTGTAATGCAATTAAATTGCAGAATATTTTAATTAGCACTTTTCTGGTAGAGCGTGACTCAATATTTTCACTGTCTTCACTTAAACTAGGCAGGTGTAGTAAACTTTCATCCCAATTGTAATAGGTTGAAATCTTTTTTAATAGCTGGTTTGGCTTACTGGTTGAATCAACACTATTGGTGAGTTTGCAAAATTCTAATAGGGATTTGAAATAGGATTCCTCAACTTTGTTTTTTGTCTCTACTAAATCATAATGAAAAAGTTCATTGTTTAGTTCTTCAGGATAAAAAATAGAATTGTCTATATTTTTTTCATCTAAGCTGTTTTTAACTTCATCAGAGAAATTTCTACGATTAAATAAATTGAGGGAAAAACTGAAATGAAAAGCAGGATGAATCAATTTTGCAATGGAGACAGGTATTAAAACTTTACCGAGTTCAATAAGTGTATCATTGAGATTATCAGGTTTTAGCAATACTCCAATTTTGTTGAAATTCCCTTCTATATTGGGAATTAAGTCTAAATCGTTGAAATAGGCGATATCAACTAAATCAATGATGTACTGATAGTATTGTACAAGAATGGTCTCGTTAAAATCTTGAAGACTACATTCACTTATTTTCTCAAGTAAATCATTATGAGTTATGAAAGTGGTGGATTCATTGTTCCAGTTAATGGCGTGTTCACTCCATTTGATAATATCTTCCTTAACAGGTATACTGGAATAAAACTTAGAGATGAGTTCATAAAAACAATCGAAAAGGTCATCTTCTGTATTTAAAAAATCTTCCGATAGATAACTTACGCTATTTATAGATTTATAGCCATCATTTGTTTTTACAAACGGTAGTTCACTTAATTCTGAATTCCATTTATTACTCAACTCGGTAAAGTACTCGTTCAAGAAGCTATCATCACTGTCTGTTCTAAAGTTGACGTTGGTATAGAGTAATGGGTTTTTAACTTCAATGATGTTGCTTCTTAAAAACGAAAAAATAAGGCTAGAGCATTTCTCAATGATGAGTCTATTCGACTCTTCATCTGCTTTTACTTGGTCCTTATCACTATTTAGATGAATGGTGTCTCTAGGTTCTGTGGGTAAGAACTTGTTGCAATTAATGATAAAGTTTAACCCAAAATCTTCTGAACCAATTAAAGGATAGTAATAGAATAAACGGGCTATATTCTCATTAAACTGAATGACCTCTTTATTCTTATCTACTGGAAGAATAATTTCAATTTCTTCTTCCTCATCTCTTATGCTGAATAGATGGATTTCATCATGGTTTTTTATAATAATAGATTTGTGTAAATCAATTTTCTGATCGTTTTCTATTCTTTTTTTACTACGGAATCGATAAGTGTCTGTTACACCATTTTCTTGATGGACTACAACTTCTTGTAATCTATTGTTTATAGTAAAAACCAAAGGAATGTAATCATCTAAATATTTGGATGATTCTTTGATATATTCAAGTTCTTTCTTTGATGAGGGTAGGTAGGCAAAAGTGGTTTTTAAGTCCGAAACTTCAACAGCATTTTCTTTCTCTAATAAGTCGTAAACACGTTTTTTCTGCTCCGAAATATTGTCACTTAGCTCTTGCCAAGTTTTTGGTGTTCTGTCAATTTCAAAATCTTTAATAGGCAAGTAATATCCACCTGCATCTAAATATGAGTTAAGCTTGAATTTCCGTCCAAAAGTGTGAGTAGTTAAAAAGCCTGTTCCGTATTTACCTACTTCAGGAATATCGTCATCCCCATATTTACCACTTACTTGTTTTACTAAAGATATTAAGGTCATAGTGGTAAATGCTTTTCCGTTATGAGAGAAAGAAAACTGGTTATCTCGATAATCAATTTTAATTTTACACCGCTCGGTTAAATCACAGGCATTTTGCACCAATTCCCAAATGGCTCGGTCGGAAGATTTTTTGTTGAACTTCTCAAAACCCCGTAACATGTCATCAGCAAACTTTTTTAAACTTGATCGCTCATCTTCCTTCTTAGTTTTTTCTAATAATAGGTTTCTATCTTCTTGCATTTTTTTATATGTGCATTTTAAATGGCATACGACATTTTGTGTATGGTGTCTTGACATCAAGTAGGGTGCTAAGATTTTATATACATTGTTGTAAGTCGTTTTATATTAATGATATTATGTCAGTATCACTATTGTCTTGCTCTTCTAAGTAAGATTCCAGTTCTTGAATCTTATCCTTAATTTTTGGAATATAAGTTTTTAGAAAAGGTTTAATATCTTCCTTTGCTAATTTTGCCCTAGCAACATCACTCCGTTTTCTCCCCTCTTTTGATGAATGTTTTTCTCCTTTTTTCATTGGATTATATTTTCGAAATAGTTTCGAAAACTCCTCATTCTGAATACTTAATTCATTGCATTTGATAACCGAGTAAAAGGATTCATAAACATTTTGAAGATTAATAAAATAGGTTATGATTTTTTTTGTGCTTGTAGTTTTAATATTGATGCTGTCTAAATAGGATTTTAGATATGGAATTACACCAAAACGAATAATGCCAACTTCGTCTAACTCAGATAGTAGTAGGTGAAAATTATCATTTGAATTCATTATAAAGGTACGGTCATCTGTTAGAGCCGTAAGTACTTTTTTGTAGACAGTCTTTTTATTAGAATCACTTAATGATGAAATATATGCTGCTGTAAAGTATTCCTGCAACGACCGATGAGGAAAGGTAAATTCTGTCCCATCTTGGTTTATTATTCCAATCGCTATTTGCAAATCCGTAATCAGTTTATTGTTTGTGAACTTGATACTGGATTTTTTGGATTTAATTGTATTCAATTTATCATTCAAATACTTATTTGTGAAAATGAACTTTTGCTCAAAGTAACTGATGAATGAAAATAGTTCTAACACCTCGACAATCTGTTCTTTCGATAAGCCACTTTGTTTTTCACGTACAAAGGCAAGCTTAGACATACTGTCATGAACAGAAAACAAAGCATCAAAAACCTGACTATAAAACGCACTTCTTTTCTGAGGAATACTTGAATAAGATTGAAATGTGAGAATAAACATTGAAAGCAATAACGGATTGCTTAAAAACGTTTTATAAGAACTGTTTTCTGGGCTATTAATGGCCTCAATAATCTTAGCTTGTAATTCAGATTCTTCCAGTGGAATTTGTTTTTGAATAAATTGGTTAATGTCTTCGTCAGAAAGTTCACAAACTTCAAAATTATGAAACAAGGGAAGCAAATCAATTTCTGTGTATGGTCGTGAAGTCAAAAGATAATTGTTGCTGTTATACAATTTGACTAAATCATCAATCTCTTTGGTAATTTTTTCCTTTTTTACAGAAGTAATTTCATCATATCCATCTAAAAAGAAAACAAAATCACCTGACTTCATTAGTCGTTCAACAATTTTATCAATTGATGCCAAACGTCCAAGTTTAAAGATTTTGTCTTTTATATATTCAATAACACTTCCGTCATAATCATTTAGATATCTAAGTTCGAGCTTTATTGGAACCTTGAAATCCGAGTCAATAGCATTCAGGAACAAATATTTTACAATCGTACTTTTACCACTTCCAGCGCTACCAATCAGAGTAATAAATTGCTTCTTTTCAAATAATTTTTCAATTGAATCGGTTGCTATTCTGCTACCTCTTTTACGGCCAAAATGAGTTGGTTTACTATTTGGGCCACAATTGGTGATAAATAGAGGTTGATAAAATTCTTTAAGTCTTTTAGGTTCAACTCTATGTAACAGTGTTTTTGAAATCGAATTACGATTGTATTCTTCAACTTGGTATTCAAGAATATTGTTGGAAATAGTATGCTTTATCTCCTCTCCAAAATCTTTTGCAATTCCAGTAAACAAAGAAGTTAATTTTGCTCCTACTACTCCAGTAATTATTGTCGTTATATCCATGTTTTTTTTAATTGCTCACAACGTAGGCATATACCAGTAAATATTACCCACATTCTAATCCATTATTTCTAACCAGATCCTCTCTTCTACTCAATTGCAAATAATTACAACCGACTATAAACGTTTACTATCGAATTAGACAGCTAAAACTACCCTATCCAACGCTCAAAAAAAATGTGGTAACTACGTATTTTACTTTTGTGGTTTATACGGATAAAAAATCTATAAAGCACTTATTTTGAAATAAATACACTACTATGATTTTTGTCATATGGTTATTTAATCACAAGACTGGCGGATTAAATTAGTATGCGTGTGGGTGTTTTATGTTATCCGCTTTTTACCTCACCCAATTCATTCTTTTTCGTAATTTTGAGACGCTAACACATTTTAATTTATCTGCAATGCAAAATTTGCAATTACGTCTTAAACAGAAAATATTGGGGGAGCATACGGGTGTAAGTTCCGAGACCTATCTGAGCATTGCTTGGAATGTGTTAGCAGTGACTCCCCCTCTTTTTATTCTTTTAAAACCCATTCAAAATGCTAACACAAAATGGTCAGACCGCCTGTATTCATGGCAATCTAGTAGAATCTGTTAATGGTTCTAAAACCCTACCATCTTTAAATTCTGTAGATCAGGAATTTATTGATCATCTCAAATTTCAAGGTATTGAGGAATTAATCCATTCTTTAAAAATGATTCATGATTTTGCTTTGTATCACACCGATTTATGTTTGGATACTGATGAGAAAAATGCGCTTCTGAATTTAAAAATCTTATGGGAAGGATTGGAACGGATGCGGAAAGCTTAAAATGAACAAAGGCTGTCAAATTATTGACAGCCTTTTAATTCTCATTATCGGTACTAATTTACTCCTTGTTATTATTTGCAATATAGAATTTTGCTATTTCTACTGCAAAATTTGAAAGACGGTGAATATCTGATTTAAGTTTAAAATCAATGCTCCCGTTATTGGTATTCCACAAGGTGACAGTGAATTTATCGTTTGTATCAATCTCGTAGTTAACATGGGAAATAGAGTTACGCAATAACCTGAAAATTTTAAAATTCTGAGTAATTAAATTTCTCCCTTTAATTATCTCAAAATAATCCTCAATTTTAAACTCAAACTCTTTGAATAAGTCATAGTTTTCTTTTTTAAACAATTCTTTGGGGACTACAAGCAAAGAGTACAAAAACGAGAATACTGAACCGCTGTTCACAGGAGAATAAAAGCTTTCTAAGGGAATATTTGATCCAATATGTTCACTGGTATTATTTATTAAATCAGAAACCGTTAATTCCGAAAGTTCACCATTATCCTTGGCTTTATTTATCTGATAAAGAAGTTGAAAATTAATATAAGCCCACGTAGGTATTTCTTTCTCTAATTTCATTCTAATTGTCTATAACTGATGTATATGGTACGATACCAAGGTATGTGGAATTAGGTAGATTAAAATCACATGGTTTTCGCTGAATTCTAATGTTTGCAAATTACAAAGAACTTTTGTTACCATATATTTTTTACCCTCTCCACTCGGGTGTCATAATTCTTAATCCTTCTTTAACTCCTAAACAATTATAAATTGGATAACTTTCTCTTTAATCAATAAGTTTTAACGTTTTGTATAAGTAGCAACTTCCCTGTTTAGTTCATCAATCAATTCGTCTATTTCCATTTTCGTTTGTGTTTTTTTCCAATATGGAAACAGCCAGGTTAATGAAGTACTCAAATTCTTAAATTCACCGTTCTCATTTTCAATTTCAACCTTGTTTTTAAAAACAAATTCTCCTTTATAATACTCGGTAATTCGCTTACTTCTCGTTAGCAAGTCGAAAAATTCATCAATAGCCTCATTAATATCATCATGCTCGTGATGGTAATGTCTATGATTAATACCATAACCAACTGTTAGTTCAGATTCACTTACAGAAATCCATATTCCTGTATCACCAATTGTTAAATATGTTCCTTCTTCGTATTGGTTTAAATCCTGACCAATCTGTTCAATAAGAAGTTTCTTAATTTTTGCGAATATGAGCTGGTGTTTTTTCATTCTTGATTATAAACAAGGTTAGTATACGGTGTCGTTGTATTCTGAGAATTGTATTGTCAATGGTTTTACCTCTTTACGTACTGATTCTTTTTACGATCATATTTATACTCACCCATTTCATAATCTTCAATAGGAACTTCAGAATTATAAGATAGCCTAAAATGACCTTTACGATCTATCTCTACTTTAAACCAATAGCCAAAAGACTTACCTACAGATGTGGATACCGCTACATCACTTTCATTTCTGTTTTTTACTTCAAATATTTTACGCTTTTCTCTTACATCCCATACCTCATACTGCGCATAATAATGACGATAAACCCCAATACCAAACGGATTTATATTTATGCCCAAAGGGTTATCTGTAGTCGGCTTTCGAGACTCTGAAGAACAAAACCACTCCCGGTACAGAAATAACTCTTTGACGTCATCACCATTGAGGTCAATGGAGTCTAACACGCGAATCTTCTTTCTTGTACAAGTCACACAATATCTTGTGGTATCCCTCTGCTCTTTGCTCATCGAATCTGATGAAACTGAAATATTAAACGGATAGGTATAAATGGAACTGCGATCATATAATCCATTCAAATGCAATGTATCATTTCCGTTATTATACACATAAACGGGTTCAGTATATATCGAATCCACATCATGCCCTAATGAATCTATAAACCGGATATTTCCATCGCATTGGCTATATCCAATCACTGGTAATAGCAGTATCCATAGTATTTTAATGGTTTTGTTCATTTTTTATTTTATGGAATAAAATACACCAGCTATAAATTCTATTCTTCTACTCTTTTTCTATTTACATCATAATTATCAAAATCAGAATGATGCCAAAACTTCTCCAATCCCCAATTATTTATTAATTCCATCTCAGAAGCATACATAGGGTATAATCCTATGATATTAATCTTATAATCCAGTCCAATATCAACATCCAGATAATCTTCTCGTTCAAGTATAGATGGTGCAAAAACAAAAAAAGCATCCATTTCTGAAGAATCTGATATCTTTTTTCCAAAGTTTATTGTTTCACCATAACTAAAAGAACAATCTCCTCTTAATTTATTAGCTAAAAAACCAACCACTTGACCCCATGAAACATCATCCGAATCAACAGAAATCAGAAGTTCTGGCCTTCCATATTTCCAATCTGGATGATTGATTAATGAGAGTCCATAGGTCAACGCAGTAATCATTCCTTTTTCTGGAATATCCTTATAAACTATGCTGGTCACGCCATTTAATTCCGGATAAATTGAATCGTTGGAAAAGAATTCTGGTTCAACCTGAAAAATTCTATCAAGATGACTCATGTATTTCTCAATTGGTGATTTTTGAGAACCCTTCTTATTTAATAATTTGTTGATACCCATCAATTTTCTTCTATAGTGCACAATTTAATGAATAAAACTATTAAGATTTTAACTCCGGTTCTCTATCAATTCTCCCAACAAATTGGAATCTCGATTTTCCGTTTTTAATAGTTTATATTCAAATATTCGTTCTTCTTTTATTTGCCTAAACTCCTTGATTGCAAATGTGAAAGATTGATTCTTAAATAAACAAGGCATCTTCCTTAATCTCTTCTTTATTTCTTTTCTCTTAAAACTCTTAGGAATTTTCCACTCAACTCCTCCCTCCAGTTCAATTTCCACGTATGTAAGTTCAAGCCTATCCAACATATCTAAAGTTGCCCTATAATCAATAACCTTTTCAATATGCAAATCGTACCTTTCACCCCTTAGTCCAATTTTGAAACCATACATCCATTCTTCCAGATTCAATGCACTTCCGGGTTGAAAATAATCTGTAGAACTTTTATCTACAATAATTCCATTATACGCACCAGTAAAAAACTCGTTTGGGGCAGGGTTCAACTCTTTAAATGGTACATACCACAAAGTTTCTCTCTCCAGTAAATTTTCGATATCTATCACAAAGCTCTGGTAAAATTCATTATTATTTATGAAGGATTTGGATATCGCTATTGCTTCTTCTCTACTGGTCATTTTTCAATCCTTTAATATAATCAGTCGTATTACCATTCCAATAACATTTTGTGCATCGTTCATCCTTCATTCTATGATCGCAGTTGGCATATCCATAGAGAAAATGTGAACAATTGGGACATAAGTGCTCCATCTCAGATGTGTCAGCATAATATTCACTTTCACACTCATTACATGCGTTTATTTCTTTTTTCTGATTCAAGTCTTTATTCACTAATTTATTACATAATAAATTCACTTAAATCTATTCACATTATGTTTTTCTTTAAAATCTATTATTCTTTTCTTTCCTTCTATATTATCCTGATTATTCTTTTTAAAAAATTTCTTTTTTAATTCATTAAGTTCCAATGTTTTTTCATACTCAAAATCTTTATCATAGATTTTATCCGTTCCATAGTAGAGTCTGTCTTCGTGAAAATAATAAAGGCCCCAATTAAGTGTTTCGTCAAATAATATCAGGTCATCTGCAAAGAATAGCCCCTCACAATATTTAATAACCATTTTCCACGTTAATGCAATTGCCTGTCCACTTCTATCTCTATCCATGTATACAAACTTGTCAAATGGAATTGATTTACTATAAAGCCACTTTTTTAATTCTTTTTCACAGTTTTCCGTCACTGGAAACTCCTGAATTGTTTTAAAATACCTTTCGTTGAAAGGAGACCATATGGGGCCCGTAATCATATTGGAATTATTAATGTAATTTTTGACAAACTCACTCGCCTCATTATTTAGAAAGAAGATTTGATCTTTATCATTCTGTGATATACTTGCTGTTTTTTCTGGATCACCTA
Organism: bacterium SCSIO 12643; assembly: GCA_024398135.1. NCBI lineage: Bacteria > bacterium SCSIO 12643. Next base: position 3,756,840 of record CP073750.1, on the reverse strand, counting down.
AAAAACTCCAGACGTTTGGAAATTCCTCGGAGTATGTTTTTATGTTGTCAAAATTTATCATTGTGTTTTAAACTCTCAATATTTTAATTCAAGGTTAACTGCATTATTTAACTCCTTTAAAAGTCAAACACCCTACGAACGTAATAAATTAATCCAGAGATCAACAGCATACTGATGATGATAGTGGCCAGTGCAGAAATAAATCTAATCCAATTGTCGCGTTCCCGGTCTTTGACTAATTGATTTCTAATTTGTCTAAGTTGTTCTGGAGTTGCTTTTTTAGGGTCTTTGATCTGCTTTTTCTTCGAAACTTTCAACCATTCTTTTCGGGTTTCGAAATAGCTCTTTTTTGTATTTAACAATCCAATGTTTTGCAGATAACTGGAGAACATTGCACTACCTCCTCCTGTGTTATAATTTCTTCTTTTCATTTGCTAGGGTTTAGAGTTATTTATTGTTGGCTCATTAATTTAAGTACGATCCATTATTTATTTCATTTTTTATATTCTGTTTCGCCAATTATAAGTTCCTTCTGAAATGTGTTCATATGTTTTTATATAATTTCTAGGTTCGTTTCGGTATATAAGTCTTCTAAACTTATACCAACGATAATTTTTGTATCCATGGTATATAGTATGTTTGAATGATGTGCCCACTGGATATAAATTAATACTAGTGTCATTTGCGTTAATAAGTATTTGCCAATTTACAACAGTATCTCTATTCATGGTTAAAGGATAAATCTCGTATCCGCTTTTCCATGTTCTCTTTTCACCTCTGACCTTCCAACACTCCTTAATATGCTTCACATACATAGGAAAATTGTTTGGGATTAGATATAGTTCCGAGAATAAAAGAGTATCGTTACTCTCCATTTCGGGAAATGGTAAAAGAACAAATCCGTTTTTAGCATCACATGCAATCACAATTGCTTTTTTAGTCGTTTCAGATACAGAAATTATCCCTATTGGATTTTCATTGGTTAGAAGTACTGATTTTTCAGGAAATGCAAGGGAGAACTCGCTAATTACCGAATCATATTCGATTATTTTAACCTCAATAGAATCATTAACCAATGGTTTTCGTTCGAATATAAGTGTTTGACCAAAGCATACAACACCTGTTAAACAGATTAAACATGATATTAGGATTTTCATTAGAATTAAACTTTTTGGCTAAAAACCATTGATTACAAAATTACAAATCATCAGTGAAATGTTCTCTCCGTTTGGGTTTAGAAAATTTCTCTTGATTATACACCCTGGATTTTCCTTTGGCTATGGATAGTGATTTCCAATTTTCTTTTTTAATCATTTTACCCAGAAATACCATTTGCCCCACATGGTATGCATAATGTGCCAATTGTCGGTTAATCGCTTCAGTCACGGTATGGCCCATGTTTCGGATATAAATCTCACTTTCTAAATCAGACTCCGAGAGTTCATCCAATGCTGAAAGTAAACAGCCCCATCCGGCATTCCATTTTGCTAAAAGTGTTACTCTATCCGGAATATCATTGTCAAATTCTGCATCTCTTTGCCTCCATTCCTTCTCTCCATCCGAATTCAAAAAGTCGGTCCATCTCGACATCATATTGCCATGTAGATGTTTAACCATGATTGCGATACTATTGCTTTCCGTATGGGGTTGCCAAAACAATTCTGTATCACTCAATTGTTGAATCGTTTTCTCGCCCAACATCTGATAATATTCAAATTGCTTTTTGACACTGTTTAAATAGCTACTCATGGTTTGAATTGGTTATGGATGACTCCTTCAAACTTACAAATAGATTCACACTTTATAAAACAAAAAAAGCAAGCATAAAATGCTTGCTCTTCACTCACTATATACAATTGAAATTCTTAAAACTTCAACAATTGTTTCATCAATTCTTCTGTGGTAAACACATGGCTCGCAATCATTCTGAAATTAACCAATGCTGCTTCATAACCATTCATATCCGGTAAAATCGCTGCTGCGGTAGCATCTTTTACGACAGCCACTTCAAAACCATTTTCTACCAATTCTCTCATATGCGATTCCGTACATAGGTTAGCCGACATCCCTGCAATAATCACTTTACTATACCCATGTTTACGTAGTTGTAAAGCCAAATCATTCGACTCTGGTCCATATAGTTTATGTGGACTGGTCACAATCACATTATCTCCATCAATGTACTTTTTATAACGCTCCAACCAGTCTGCACCAGAACCTTCAAATCCTTCAGTGGTTAACGCGCCTTTACGGTCAAACATCGTGATTTTATGCATCAATACTTCCAAAGCTCCTTCAAACTCCCAGTTGTGATCGTGTTTGTAGTAATAATGTGGTGAAACAAATACTTTGATATTCTTTTCCGCTGCCATTTTAAACAACGCTTCTATATTATCTACGGTATTGTTTTCCTCTACACTCTTGCCTACCACGCCCCAGGCTACACCATCAGGACTTAAAAAATCATTTTGTGGGTCGGTGATTACAATGGCAGTTTGTGCATCTACGGTAAATCCTGGATCTGGTAACTGCGCAAATACGCTTACTATACTTAAAATAAAAACGGTTACGTTACTTACTATTCTTTTCATCATCTACATTTTTAAAGTTCTATGTCTTATTGACGAGGCAAATTTCCATAGACTTCCCTCCTTTTTTGTAGACCAGATTTCCCGAAGATGTAACCATTTATCCCGTACGGTATTCCGATGGAGAAATTCCTGCTTGTTTTTTAAAGAATCGACTAAAAGACTGTGAATCTTCAAACCCAATTTCATCTGAAATTTGTTTGATCGACAAATCTGAATGTCCTAACAATCTTCGGGCTTCCAGCATTTTTCTATCCTGAATGTATTGTAAGGGTGTTTTACGATTCAACCTGGAAAATAGATTTGAGATCGTTTTAGGAGAACGGTTTAAGAGCTCTGCATATTCAATCACAGAATGTTTGGTTTTAAAATGCTGCTCTACCAAAAAATTAAACTCCCGTACCAAATCAGATGGTTCTAACTCATCGGTCCAATCACTTTGTTCTTTATACAACCTAGTACAAAGGATCAAATAACGTTTGAGCATCATCTGGAGCATTCCGGCTTGTAGATTATCTACAGAGTTCATTTCGATCTCAAACATTTTCCAGAGTATTTCAAAATGTTCTAAGGATTCTTTGGGAATCTGAATTCTGGGAAGCTGAGATGCGCCAAAAAACAACAATCCCTTACAACTTACTTCCACATCATGATCTATGATGCAATAAAAAGGGCGGTTAAATCTTATCAATTTAGTCCGCCCCTTACGTATGACTTGAATCTGGTGGAATTCGGTAAAAAACACAATTTCATTTTTATTGAAAGTGTGCGTCACTCCATCTACAACAAATTCGTTCCCATTGGTTTCAAACCATAATATAGTTAAACTGCTTGGTGGATTTTGTTGAAAAATCTCACATGTATTTTGTTCCAATACATCTAATTCAATAAATGCATTGTTCTTTCCCAAAAACTTCATAATTCGTTGATCGACCTTCTACTTTCAAAGTGTAAAAGTGTATCGGATCAGGGAAAGATTCCGTCATATTTTTGACGTTTCGCTTTTTATAGGATTTCCTTTAAAGCCGTTTCAATCACCTCGTCTTTGGTACGGTCGTTCCAATCCATCAAAGCGTGAATGTCCGGTGGCACCCCATTTTCGTACTCCGGATTTTGATCCAACGATAACGTTTGTGTGATTGAAAATCTATAGTTCCACCCATTTGGCAATTGACCTCCATTTGGCAATCCCAATCCGCCTCCGGTAGTATCTCCCACCAATACCATATTCGGAATCGCCTTGGTAGAAATAGAAGTAAATGAACCCGCGCTATATGTTCCACGGTCTACCAGTACCATCACTTTTTTCAAATACTTAATTCCTCCGTATGGCGATACTTTAGCAGGCATCGCTTCAGAAAAATCATTATGTCCCTTACCATTTTTTATTCTCGAATAGTATACGATCGTTTCCTGATCTACAAAACGACTTAAAATTGAAAACACATCAGACACAGCACCTCCACCATTTTCTCTTAAATCCAAAATCAAACCTTTGGTGTTTTTATAACGATCCAGAATAAAATCTAAATTGGTACTTCCTACTGTTCCGGTAAATGAAGCAAAACGTACATAACCCACTTCTCCATTGGCAATAAAATCATGTGAGAATGGACCTGAAACATAATAATCTCTAGGCAAATAATTATCCTCAATAATACGCCAGTCAAAATTGTCCTGACTTAAATAATTCACCCCAAAACGAGACACATTGAAATTAGATACCAGATTGGTATGATCATCTCTCAATTCGGTTAACATGCCTCCTAAAACACTAAACAATGAATCCTCGGTCATCCCTTCATATATCTGAGATTCATATTTCACTTTCACCTGATCCCAGTCTATATTTTTCAAATCGAAATAGGCGTATTTTTCATTACACTCATTCCATAAATAATCCAGATTGGCTTGTGGATTAGAGGACTCTTCTTTTGGTTTAAACAATACCTTTTCACAAGAAAAAAGCAATGGAACCACTAGCATTAAAACAACTATCTTTTTCATGAGTCTCATTATTTAGTATTAAACATTAAAGAAAACTTTAGCACATGACTGGCCATTTCAAATCGATCTAAATCACCACCGGTATAATACGCGTCCCATAAGTAGGAGAATTTCACAGCGTTCCTATTTTTCAGGTAAATCAGATATTCAAGAGCTGCTCCTGTTCTAAATCCGGAGAAAAACTTGAATTGGTAATCGTCAAATAATTTGGGATCATTTAACACACTCGATTGCCCGGCATATACATACCCATTTCTAAAGGTATTATTCATCAAACCCAAATCATATCTCAGGGATAACCTTTTGGTACGTGGCTTTAACGTGTATTTAATGAACAAAAACTTCTTGTGTTTCTCTTTCATTCGGGAAACATCTCGTTGCACCCTTCCCGAACCATATAAAGTCGTAATCCACTCAATTCCTACAGCATTATTTTGAAGCGCTGAATTCAATCGGTAGTTATAGGTCGAATTCAAAAGTCCTCCGGCTCTAAAAAACCATTTCTCATTACTCCATTTTTCGATGTTATACAATCGGGAATAAAAAGCAGAAAATGTCATCACATTACTAATGGCAACGTTATCTCCCACTACCGATCTATATTTACCCAATGAACTTGATAGTCCCAAATTCATTTCGAATTTAGCTGCGTACTTTTGATATGCTATCGAGAAATATTTAGGACTCCCATTGTAAACCAATGGCGAAGTCGCAAAATCTCTAAAGTTTGAAAAGTTTATCCCCACACTTAATTCCAAATAAAACGCTGGCTTGATTATATCATCCGTATATGGCAGATCTAAAGTGATGGGTTGTTCTATAAATGGTTTATCCTTTTCAAGCGCAGATATCGAAGGCATTTCAAATTCTGAAAGGTCAGAGTTCAGCGTACCACCAAGGTTTAGAGGCTCTACCTTAAAACTTCGATCCTGAAATTCATCACTTTGTGCGGATATCCACAGTGGGGATATAATCCACATTAAAATCAGTAGTTTTCTTTTCATACTTTTTTTAAATCATTAAACATAAACGCAAAAAGCGCATACACTAGCAACAAGTTTTTAAACTCCTTACTAAGGTATGCGCTTTTTACACAAAAATTATACTTCTACATCCCCAATTTCTTCCTTAGTGATAGGATGTAAAATTCGATGCGAAATTACACATCCGTTTATTTCTTGCAAAAATTAGTTTCCAATTTTATGCTTTACGATTCCTTATTTATCTCACGGTTTCCCAATATTGAAGAAACGTATCTTTTAATTGAATAAACCTTCCTCGTTGCGCTACTGGAATTTGTTCCTGATACCTTTCCGGTTCATAACTACTAATGTTACAATACGATACCGCATCAAACATTTCTAATGTAGTTACACATCCATCACGAATAACTACCAGATTTTCTTTCATTTCACCCGGATGTTCTCCGGCTACTTTTATGTAATCTACATTGACAGAATCCGCATTTAATTTACAGATTTCATTCTGATCCCAAAACTGAAGTAAACTATCTATTTGCGATGCGTCCTTTAATCTTTGTTTTTTAGCCTGAATCCTTTTTACCTGATCGTATACACGATTACGACTTTTAAAACGGACTTTGAGTTCTATTTTCTCCCAGCGCTCATCACGATATCCAAAAGCATAATAGGTTTGAACATCTCCCATCGCACATCCAACCGAATAAGATAAAACCAGTTTATATTTATCCTGAAGGTAGTTCTTTAATACAGACTCAGATGCAACTGAATCTGTAGCAATATGTTTATTCGTAAACCTATCATTTGCAAATACTGTCGATATCAACAACAATATTCCCAATATTAATAACCTGTTTAATGGAAAACGCATTCGCTATTCATTAAAGGATTTCAAACTTCACGTAAATACTGGATTGTAATTTGATCTTCTTAAATTGGATTTCCGGAAGTTGCTTTATACCGTCCACATAATCGGCTTCACTGGCTATAGACACACCCCTCAAATTCATTAATTTTCGAGGTAAATTCGGCACAGAATTTTGCTCATATATCACGATTGGATTTCCCATTTTTTCATCAATGGCTGCCAACAAATATTCCGCTTTGTCTTTAGCTGCTTTAATCGCCATAATACGTACCTGCTTTTTAAACTCTTCAATTTTTGAATGACTTACATGCGAGATATACGCATCTAAAATTTTTAGAGCATCCAGTTTTTCAAATACTTTTCCTACTGTTGTCGCATCAGCAACTTTTAGAGTATAACTCTTTTTGGATACCACATCTTTCTTGGTCCAGCCTACTTTAACGTAATCTGCATTGGCATCAGATAAAGTCAGGTTTTCCATAGGAATACCTAATTCTTTTACGGCATTCTTTAAATCCACCTCCTGAGATTCCACAGTAATTTTCTTTTTGCCTTCCTGTCTTTCCCGAATGGTAATCGAAATATAGATTTCATCAGGGATGATTTCTAATTCGCCATTTCCTACAACTTCGATATAGTTTTTCTTGGTGGGTACCTCAGGGGTCATTTGTGCAAAAGCACTGGTTGTAAATAACATTAACCCGGTTAAATAAGCGTATATTTTCATAAGTTCAGATTTTAGTATAAAACGATCTCACGATCGTTTTGGTTGAATTCTAATATTAATTATTCTTTAAATTTTTCAATGGTATAATCCAGGAGTTCCATTCCTCCATATTTCCCATGGCCCGGAATTACATATTTTAACTGCGGATATTCCGTTTTGATTCTACCTACAGAAACAGACCATTCTTTGACATTGGCATCTTCCAAATTTCCCTTTCCTGCGCCTACAGACTTAATCATACAACCTCCATACAAAACATCTTCCTCAGGAATGTAACTGACTATATTATCTTCCGTATGCCCTGGTCCGAAGTATCTATTTACGATGATCTTTCCTCCTACTGAGATGGTGTCTATTTCATAAAATCCGGTTTGCGGCAATTCTCGATCTTGTTCACGCGCCAATTCAATTGTTTTTTGATTGGCATATGAAGAAATTCCAGCATCATGAAAAGCTTTTAAGCCTCCCAAACAATCCACATGAAAATGATTTACAATCACACCCACAGTTTGCGCTCCCAATTCATCCTGTATATAATTCATTAATTCCTGTGACACTTCATCATCGGTAGGTGTATCCATGACTATAGCCTCATTCCCCACGACATAAAACGCACCATTACACGCTACATTTCCAAAATCCTGCGTCTCTAAATATGAAACATGCTGATATACATTTTTTGATATCTGTTTGATTTTTAGCGTTTCTGTTTCATAAGGTTCCTTTTCCGGTGCAGAAGTACATCCTAGTAATCCAATAGTAAGAAGTCCGAATAATCTGATCATTTTCATATGTTTCGAAAATAACGTTTTACACAAGTTTTCCATATGCGGTGTTCAAATAAAAATTACAATACTTCGAAATATTGAACTATGTTTGTCCGGTCGGCAATCGACAAGACATATTAAACTTTAGGTGTAGCTAGAAATAGTTTGAGAAATAGCCTTTGAACCTGATTTGGTTAATACCAGCGTAGGGAAAAGTTGTAGTGTTCGTTCGGAATACTACGTATTATTTCATTTTATTTTTTGGTTTACCCTATTTCAATGCAAAGCATTTTGAATATGACTATTCAGGTAAACAATGTTTCTCACTCAGTGGAAAACTCCAGTTCGTTGGATGATGTCTTAAAACAACTAGACATTCAAACCACAGGGATTGCTGTGGCTGTCAACGAACAAATTATCACACGATCCAAATGGGATTCCACTTCTGTTGCGGATCAAGACCAAATTCTGATTATTAAAGCCACACAAGGTGGTTAATCCAAAAAATTAAAGCTGATACAATGAAAAAGAAGGACACAGCACCAAAGCAGGACGGAGTTACCCGTCAACCGTTTCCAAATTCAAAGAAAATCTACGTTTCAGGAAAAATGTATCCTGAATTAAAAGTAGCAATGCGTGAGATCGAATTGAACGACACCGTAGATTCAATGACGCAAAAAAGAACACCAAACGAACCTGTAACTGTATATGATACTTCAGGTCCATATACCGATCCCAACAAAGAGATCAACATTCACAATGGTATTGAGCGCATTCGTGAAAAATGGATTTTAGATCGCGATGATGTAGAAGAACTGGACGCCTTCTCTTCTACTTACTGTAATGAAAGACTTAACGATAAAAGTCTGGATCATTTAAGATTCAATTTAGTACGTAAACCTAAGCGTGCGAAAAAAGGAAAGAATGTATCACAGATGTACTACGCAAAACGTGGAATTATCACTCCGGAAATGGAATATGTAGCCATTCGTGAGAATCAACGTATTGATGAAATGACACGTTTGTCAGAACAACATCCGGGAGAAGATTTTGGCGCGAGTATTCCGGCTAAAATCACCCCAGAATTTGTAAGAGATGAAATCGCGAGAGGACGTGCAGTCATTCCTTCAAACATCAATCACCCGGAAAGTGAGCCCATGATTTTGGGAAGAAACTTCTTGGTGAAGATCAATGCCAATATTGGAAACTCTGCGACTACCTCTTCAATTGAAGAAGAAGTAGAAAAAGCCGTTTGGGCGTGTCGCTGGGGCGCAGATAACATCATGGACCTTTCAACCGGTAAGAATATTCACGAAACCCGTGAATGGATTATTCGTAATTCTCCGGTTCCGGTAGGTACCGTTCCAATTTATCAGGCTTTGGAAAAAGTAAACGGTGTAGCAGAAGACCTGACCTGGGAAATCTTTAGAGATACATTGATTGAACAAGCTGAACAAGGTGTGGATTACTTTACCATTCACGCGGGTGTGCGTTTAAGATACGTACCAATGACCGCTAAAAGAATCACCGGAATTGTATCACGCGGTGGTTCAATCATGGCCAAATGGTGTCTGGCACATCACAAAGAAAGTTTTTTGTATACTCATTTTGAAGAAATCTGTGAAATCATGAAAGCATATGACGTGGCATTCTCATTAGGAGATGGATTACGTCCGGGATGTGTAGCCGATGCCAATGATGAAGCGCAATTTGCGGAATTAGAGACTCTAGGTGAATTAACCAAAATTGCCTGGAAACACGATGTGCAAACCTTTATTGAAGGTCCGGGTCACGTTCCAATGCACATGATCAAAGCCAACATGGAAAAACAATTGGAAGCTTGTGATGAAGCTCCTTTCTATACATTAGGTCCGTTAACTACTGATATTGCTCCGGGATATGATCATATTACTTCCGGAATTGGTGCAGCTATGATTGGCTGGTATGGTTGTGCGATGTTGTGTTATGTTACCCCTAAAGAGCATTTGGGTTTACCAAACAAAAATGATGTACGTACAGGTGTGGTGACTTACAAATTGGCAGCACATGCAGCGGATTTAGCCAAAGGACATCCGGGTGCACAGCATAGAGATGATGCGTTAAGTAAAGCACGTTTTGAATTCAGATGGGAAGATCAGTTCAATTTGAGTTTAGATCCTGAATTAGCGAGAGAATATCATGATGAGACACTACCTGCTGAAGGTGCTAAAATTGCCCACTTCTGCTCTATGTGTGGACCAAAATTCTGTTCTATGAAGATTTCTCAGGAAGTTCGTGATTTCGCAGCGGAAAATGATGTGAAAAATGACGAGGTCTTTGAAAAAGGAATGGAAGAAAAATCCAAAGAATTCATCGAAAAAGGGTCTGAGGTTTATCTATAAAATGAACTCAAATTAAATTCTGATATGCTTATTGTAGTTACATCTGAGCACCACATTCCAAATGAAACAAATTGGATCAACCAAATGTTTCAAAATGGATTGAAGTACTTGCATTTACGCAAACCCGGATATTCTATGGAGGCATATCAGGATTTAATCGAACAAATTGAATCCCAATATCATCGTAAAATCATGATTCATGAATACCATGAATTGTGTATCCAATACGGATTGAGGGGGATTCATATTCCGGATCGTACGAAATCCGAAATCGCAGATTTTGATCAATATGTAAATACGTATTATGCACAAGATTTCGTAGTGAGTAGTTCGTTTCATGATGTGACATCGATTCAAACATTTCAAACGCATTTAGATTATTACATCCTAAGTCCGGTATTTGACTCTATCTCCAAAAACGGATATTCAGGCAAGCAATTTAATGTACACCGTCAAGATCGACTGATTGTTGGACTGGGTGGAATTCATCCGGATAACATTGCACAGACACTAAAACTCGGATATGATGGTGTAGCGGTATTGGGAAGCATTTGGCAAGCCACCAATCCATTACAAAGCTTTCAAAATATCCAAAAACAATATCAGACGGCTTTAACATGAAAAACAGACCGTACATATTGACCATTGCCGGATTAGATCCTTCGGGAGGTGCCGGATTATTGGCTGATATCAAAACTCTGGAACAACTTCAGTGTTATGGTTTAGTGGTATGTTCTACAAATACCATTCAGAATGATATTCGCATGGATGATTGTTTATGGACTGACACCAATATCATGAGACACCAAATCGATCTTTTATTTGAGAGATTCCACATAGATTTGGTGAAGATTGGCGTTATTGAAAACTGGGAAGTTCTGGATCAAATCACAGATTATTTGATCAGCAAAAACAATCAAATCAAAATTGTTTTAGATCCGGTTTTGAAATCCAGTTCGGATTATGTGTTCCATGAATCAAATGATACTGTTTTGGAAAGTGTACTGCGCAAAATCTATTTGATCACCCCTAACTTGCCTGAAATACAAACATTATGTCCGAAGCTGAATATCTCACAGACTATTGCTTTTATTACTTCTAAAACTAATCTGTTGCTCAAAGGTGGACATGATCTCGAAAAGGTTGGATATGATCAATTGTATTTCAGAAGCGGTTCTTCCGTAGAACTAACGCCTGCAAACACAGATGTTACTGAAAAACATGGAAGTGGCTGTGTACTCTCTTCTGCGATTACCGGGTATTTGGCCTTAGGTGATTCATTGGAAGATGCTTGCACAAAAGGTAAAATGTATACGGAAAAGGTATTGGGTTCAAATCAAACTTTATTGGGCTATCATGGATAAATGGTATTACATATCGCAAGAGTACCATTTGCAAAACATCCAAAATGTTTGTGAAGCAGGTATTCGTTTGGTACAACTACGTGCTAAAAACTTGAAGGGACAAGAACTTTTAGAATTGGCTCTGGCAGCGCAACAGATTTGTAAAACGCATCAAGCTACATTTATCATCAACGATCATGTGGCTTTGGCCAAAGAAATTCATGCCGATGGGGTGCATTTGGGACAAAATGATATCAGTCCTATAGAAGCGCGTGAACTTTTGGCTCCGCACCAGATTATTGGAGGAACTGCGAATACATTCGAAGATTGTAAAAAACTCATTGCACAAAAAGTAGATTACATTGGACTGGGGCCATTTAGATACACTACAACCAAAAAGAATTTAAGTCCCATTCTTGGGCTTGAGGGATATCAAAGTATCGTCTCAAAATTGAAGCATGCAGGGGCCACTACTCCTATTTACGCGATTGGAGGAATTACACAAGCGGACTTCAATGATTTATTAAAAACAAACATTTATGGAATCGCTATTTCCGGACTGATCTCACATCAATCCCCGGAAAGTATCAAAGACATTTTAGCCATTCCTACTTTGTAAAAACAAGAAAATGGAAACATTACATATAGCAGATAAAACGTTTCATTCCAGACTATTTACCGGAACGGGAAAGTTCAGTTCCAGTCAACTCATGCGTGATGCCTTGTTGACTTCAGAAAGTGAGCTCATCACGGTAGCTTTAAAACGTGTGGATGTTCAGAATGAACAAGATGATATTCTGACACATCTGAATCATCCACGGATTAACTTACTCCCAAATACTTCTGGTGTAAGAAATGCCAAAGAAGCTGTATTTGCGGCTCAGTTGTCCAGAGAAGCACTGGAAACCAACTGGGTAAAACTGGAAATCCACCCGGATCCCAAGTACCTACTTCCGGATCCAATTGAGACCTTAAAAGCCGCTGAAGAATTGGTAAAATTGGGTTTTGTAGTGATGCCCTATATCCATGCCGATCCGGTTTTATGTAAAAGATTGGAAGAAGTCGGGACCCAATGTGTGATGCCTTTGGGTGCACCTATTGGAAGTAACAAAGGTTTAAAAACCATGGACTTCCTGGAAATCATTATCGAACAAAGTAATGTCCCTGTGGTAGTAGACGCTGGAATTGGTAGCCCTTCACATGCCGCACATGCCATGGAATTGGGTGCTGATGCAGTATTGGTGAATACTGCTATCGCGGTTTCTCAAAACCCGGTTGAAATGGCCAAAGCGTTTAAAATGGCTGTGGAAGCTGGACGTATGGCCTATGAAGCCAAATTGGCTCCGATCCAAAAACACGCGGAAGCAAGTAGTCCGTTAACGAGTTTCTTAAGTGAATCGAATTAATGCAAACGTTTAAAGACATATTTGATCAATATAACTGGGAGCATACTTTAGATAGTATCCTTTCTAAAACTACAGCAGATGTACAACATGCGCTGTATGCCCCCAAAAGAACTTTGGAGGATTTCAAAGCTTTGATCTCCCCTGCTGCCAAACCATTTTTGGAACAAATGGCGCAAATCAGCATGCGGCAAACCAAAAAACGTTTTGGCAATACCATGCAGATGTATGCACCTATGTATTTGAGTAATGAATGTCAAAACGTTTGTACGTATTGTGGTTTTAGTTTTACCAACAAAATCCCTAGGCGTACACTTACCGATGATGAGATTTTGCAAGAAGTGGCTTATTTAAAATCAAAAGGTTACGATCATATCCTACTCGTTACCGGTGAAGCTAACAGAACTGTCGGTGTAGATTATATCAATCATGCCATTCAACTCATCCGATCACAGTTTGCCAATATCACCATTGAAGTACAACCATTAGATCAAAACGAATACGAACTTTTGATTGAAAATGGATTATATGCGGTTTTGGTATATCAGGAAACCTATCATCAGGAAGAATACAGAAAACATCATCCCAAGGGTAAAAAATCCAATTTCCAATATCGTCTGGAAACCCCGGATCGTCTGGGAAGGGCTGGAATTCATAAAATTGGTTTAGGCGCATTATTTGGTCTGGAAGATTGGCGTGCAGATAGTTTCTTCACTGCATTGCATTTAAAATATCTCCAAAAGACCTATTGGAAAACCAAATATTCTATTTCGTTTCCAAGGTTACGTCCGCATACCGGTGATGTTCAACCCAAAGTGGAAATGACCGATGCTGATTTGGTGCAATTAATCTGTGCGTATCGATTATTTGATGAAGATGTGGAGCTATCGCTATCGACCAGAGAAAGTGAATTATTTAGAGATCATGTCGTCCATTTAGGAATTACAACCGTAAGCGCAGAATCTAAAACCAATCCGGGAGGCTATGCAGTAGAACCGGAATCATTGGAACAATTTGAAATTTCTGATAATCGAACTACCGAAGAAATTGAACAAATGCTGCAATCCAAAGGCTTTGAAGTCGTTTGGAAAGATTGGGAACAGTTCTTACCAATGACTTGATTATCAGGCAAGCATATATAATGAAATATCCTATTGTAAATGGTTATAGTCTTTTGAAGTTATTTAGATTAGATCTTATATTTATACAATTGTTGACAACCATTAAAAAACAAATACTGACTTCAAAACCTACAGCAAAAAAACAATACTATGAAATACCTTCTCATAATAATTTCCCTCGTGACCTTTCTCACCACAAAAGCTCAATTCACAATAGATTATTCAGAATTAAAATTAAATAATCGGGAATATCGATTAGTCCAAGTAGGGATAAAAGGAGAACAAAAAGGAAAACTTAGTGAAAAGTATTACCATAGTGATCAGAAAACCAATAAAAGGAGGTACATGAAGGATATACCTTTTTTACTTTTTTTTATTAGTGCAGAAGATGCTAAAATTCGGAATAAAGCCTATCAAACAGAATCATTTACAAAGGACGATACAATATGTAGTTGTGAGTGGGATTTTCAATATGAGAACAAACTACTCTTCGGCCATTGTTATGGTATTTTTCATTTAGATACCTTAAAAAATACGTTTACAATAGAGAAATATCGGTTTCATGGGCCAAATTTATACGAGCCTCCAAGTATAAGGACATTTAAAATTATAAGCTTAAATGAAAGCGAATTAACAATTATGGACATTACTGATTTAAATAAACCAAGACACTATATTTTTAGAAGAAAAAAATAGCAGTAGCTAACAATGGCTATAAGCAACTGTTTGTTGTCGCCTACTTTGGAAATTTTAGCAGGCACTTAAAATACTAAGCTTTAAACAACGTAATTGTTAGTCCACTAAATTCATTAGCCACAACCCATCTAAAACGAAATCAGAAAACCCTATTTCGATTTAATACCAACATTTGGTATATTTGAAGTGATATTTTTGGAATTATGGCAAAAAATACATCTATATTATTAGGCGATTATTTTGACAGTTTTATAAGCCAACAGATTAAAACTGGAAAATATACTTCAGCAAGTGAGGTTGTAAGGGCAGCATTAAGGATGTTCGAGCACGAAGAATCTAAAAAAACCGAGTTGATTAAAAAGTTAAAAAAGGGTGAGAAATCTGGTTTTGTTGAAAATTTCGACCGTAAAGAACTTTTAAATAGTCTTCATAATAGATATTTGACTGAAGAATGAAGTATAAAATCAGTCACGAAGCAAATCAAGATTTAGAAAACATTTGGATTTACACTTATGAAAACTGGTCACTTGAACAAGCAGATAGATATTTCAACCTTATAATGGACGAAATTGAGTATTTGGCAAATAATCCAAAGTCCGGAAAAAATTATGACCACCTTAAAAAAGGGTATTTCCGTTCCAAAATAAAATCTCATTCCATTTTTTACAAAACGAACTCTAAGAAACAGGTAATTGAAATTATCAGAGTTTTACATCAAAGAATGGATATCGAATCGCGACTAAATGAATAAAAAATGGCTATAGCTAACAATAGCTATAAGCGTTCCTTCTTACCTACTTATGAAAATCGCCCTAATTGATTCACTTTTACTTTAATTCGAATTATAAAAGTTATTGTTCCATAAGATTTTCACCTAATTTCTATCAGCCCTTCTCTATCTTTGTAGCTGCATGTTTACAGAAAAAGAGCAACAACAATACAATCGTCATCTGATCTTAAATGAAATTGGTGCTGAAGGTCAGGAAAAGCTAAAGTCTGCCAAAGTTTTAATGATTGGCGCGGGTGGACTGGGATGCCCCATTCTACAATATTTAGCTGCAGCGGGTGTAGGCACCATTGGAATCATCGATCATGATCGTATTGATGTAAGTAATCTTCAACGTCAGGTATTGTATAATCATGAGGATGTAGGAAAATACAAAGCTGAAGTAGCTGCAAAAAAACTAGCTGTACTCAATCCATTTATCCAATTTGAAACCTATACAGAAAGACTGACCACTTTAAATGCCGTAAAGCTTTTTGAATCATATGATATTGTGGTAGATGGAACAGACAACTTCCCTACCCGTTATTTAATTAATGATGCTGCCGTTTTAGCTCAAAAACCAGTGGTATTCGGCTCCATTTACAAATTTGAAGGTCAGGTATCTGTTTTTAATTACAAAGGCGGACCGACCTATCGTTGTGTGTTTCCCACACCTCCTAAAGCTGGTGAAGTTCCAAATTGTTCACAAATTGGCGTACTAGGTATTTTACCGGGGATTATAGGGAGTTTTCAAGCCAATGAAGTCATTAAAATGATTTGTAATATTGGCACACCATTATCTGGTAAACTACTGACCTACAACACCCTCAGCATGCAACAAATGATTTTGAATGTCACAAAAGACGAATCATTAAATATTACCCAACTAGAAGAAGATTATGCTTTAGAATGTGAAGTTCCTTCTGCATATCAATTCATTTCTTTAAAAGATTTCAAAGCATCAGAAAAGGAATTTCAAGTATTGGATGTCAGATCTGAACAAGAACGTGAAGTATATCATATAGGTGGACAACACATTCCATTTGTAGAACTAGACTGGAGATTAGATGAAATCCCTAAAGATGGTGCTATTCTGATCTATTGTAATCAAGGGGTTACAAGTCAGCAAGCCATCATGTTATTACAAAAGCATGAGTTCAAAAATCAGTTTTACAGTTTAGAAGGCGGTTTGGAACAATATCAAGATTAGACATCCACTCTAACCGGAATTCCGTACATTTCTCTCACTTGATCTTCAATATGTTTGGCCAGGACATCCGGTTTATTCACATCAAATTCTGATACATCTACAATTTTACCGATTTTCACCGTCACCTTACCTGGTCTAATCTTGTACCCGGGAGGGTTAATGTATTTGGAACCAATAATCGCCACCGGAACCATATTGATTTCATTTTCTAACGCCAGAATAAAAGAACCTCTTTTAAATAGTTTCATTTGCCCATCTCTTGGGCGCGTCCCTTCCGGAAAAGTAATAATATCTTTGCCTTTCTTGATCTCACGTCCGGCCTTTTTCAAACTTTCCATCGCATTTTGATGGTTCTTACGATCTACAAAGACCATCCCCACTGCTTCGACATACCAACCAAATACCGGGATTTTTTTCAATTCTGCTTTAGCTAGAAAAAATAGTGGAACCGGAATCGTTTTAAACAAAATGGGAATATCAAATGCAGACTCGTGATTGGAAGTATAAATGACATGTTGATCCGTAGGAATATTCTCTACGCCCTCCACTTCTATTTTAACTCCGGACACGCCCAAAACCAGTACGGACCATATTTTGGAACTGACCCAAATGGATTTTTTTTGTCCTACAAACGGTAAAATCACCAAACCTAAGATAGCACTTAGTAAGGTCAATATCCAGATCAACAGGATTTGAATGGCGTTTAGTACAAGTCTCACGATCCTTTTCTAATTAGATGCACAAATATATCAGCAAAATCAAATTACAAAAAGCAGAACATATACTTTTGAAGCAATGTTATTCGCAGTTGTAGATATCGAAACCACCGGAGGAAATGCCAGTCAATCTAAGATTACTGAAATCGCTGTTGTGATTACAGATGGCGAAAACATTTTGGAAGAATACGAATCTTTAGTAGATCCGGGAATTCATATTCCCAGTTTTATTACCAACCTCACCGGAATCACCAATCAAATGGTTGAAGATGCCCCGGATTTTAATGAGATTGCACCACGCGTTTCGGAATTATTACAAGACAAAGTTTTTGTGGCACACAATGTCAATTTTGACTATTCATTCGTCAAAAAACAATTGGAAGAAGCAGGCTTCCCTATTACGCCAATGAAAATGTGTACCGTTCGATATAGCCGAAAAATCGTTCCGGGACAACGATCTTATTCTTTAGGCAATATCAGTTCGTATTTTGATATCCATAATCCCAATGCACACCGGGCGATGAGTGATACCATCACTACAGTACACCTGCTCCATGAGTTGCTTCAACGGGATATTTCGGATTACTGGAAATCCTATATTCAGGGGAAATCAAAAGAAATCAATCTACCGTCAGGATTGGATATTGAAATCTTTAATAACCTACCCGAGCAGCCCGGAGTATATTATCTAAAAAATGACGTGGGTGAAATCCTGTATATTGGAAAAGCCATTAAGATCAAATCCAGAATTGCGCAGCATTTCTCCAATGATAAAACTTCATCCAAGTCTACAGCTTTTCATAAAGAAGTGGCCCAAATAGACTATTATCTCACAGGTTCTGAGTTTTTAGCATTGTTGTACGAAGACTCCGAAATAAGAAAATACTGGCCACCGTATAACAAAGCACAAAAACACAACCCTAAAAAGTTTCATATCAGTTATTATTCAGATCAAAACAATAACTGGCGAATCGGAATCATGTCTGGTAAATTCTCAGGTAAAAAACTGATCACCGCTTACAGTATGTTAAGCGCCCGGGAACGTTTACATGAATTGGTTAAAACCTATCAGCTCAATCCGAAATTTTGTCAAATCGATATAGCCGGACTTTCTCACATTACAGATGAAGAGCACAACAGTAACTTTTCTAATGTGTTGAATAATCATTCTGAACATCCTAAAGATTTTGTGATCTGGGAAGAAGGGAGAAAATCAAATGAAACAGCTTTTATTCTAATCAAAGATTTCCAATTTTATGGATTCGGATTTATTGCACCCCACAAAAAAACAACGCATTTTAATCAACTTCAACCTCATACCATCACCGCAAAACCATCCGGAATAAGTTCCAAATACATTTCCAATTATCTGGAAACGGCTACAAATGCATCCCTCTCCATTATTCAGTTTAGTAACGAACAAACGTTATTTTAATATTTCAAAAAGATTATAAAACATTAGTAATCAGATGTTTTATTTTTAATTTATTAACTTTGTTAGCAAACCTAACACTAAATATCATGGTCAATCTAAAACTAACTCAAGAAGATCGGTCAGAAATGAAACGATTTTATCTTGAACAATTGGAAGAGGCGCTTCGTAGGGTGAAGCACTTTAAAACGATTCTTAAAAAGCTGGAATCGGATGATTTAACACAAGTCGATACAGAGACGTATGGAATTTCTTTACAACTTCATGAACAGAATAGACAACGAGTAGATTCCGATCAAAAAAATAGCCGAGGAAGAAAATCGATTTGGGGACAGTTTATTCTCAATCAACTTCAAAAAGAGGATCGTCCACTTTCCTATACCGAAATTATCCGAACGGCTATGTCGAGTTTTAATATTCCGGAATCCAAACTCAAAAATGTTAAACAAGCCATTACCAATAGTTCTTTTAGACTTCGGGTCACCAACAAGAAAATAGATACTTTCGGGCTTCCCGGAAAAAAGGAACGTTTTTTATGTTTAATCTCCTGGTTTAAAGACGGTATTCTTAAAAAGGAATATCAGAATAAATTAAGTTCGTAACATCCTATTAAAACCTATTTACACTATACTAAAAGCCCTACCGCCAAACTACACACATTTCATTAAACTCTCATTTCCCTAAATATAAAACCGGAATCTTACTATTTTGTCTTCCCAATAAAAGTTCTCATTACAAATACTTCTCCAGAAGACCGGTTACATCTAAAGACGCTGAATTTGTTTTGATTTCGGCTCTTCTTTCTTCAGAAATCATTTCATTCACCTTTGCTTCTACCGCTAACAACGGTTTCTCATCAGGTGGTTCCGGAAAAAGGTTTTGTTCTTTAAATAGTCTACGTGTCACCAATGCCACTTCGCAAGCCCCTTCGTAATTTTTCTGTTGTTCTAAATAATATGATAACGCAATTAACCCATATGCATCTTCCGATTCCGGATCTGCCTCTTTTCGTAATGCGTAATACTTTAGAATCAGCTCTTTTGCCGTATCAAAGTCTCCTTTAGCTATAGACACAAATGATTTGTTAAAATGATCGATAGTATACATTCCCTTTGCACCTGTTTCTGCACTGATTTTTAAACTTTCATTGTAGTACTTCTCGGCACGATCCATTTCGCCAATCAAACGCCACATTTCCGCATTCATATGTGCACGATACATCATCCATTGGGGATTTCCTGTTGTTTGAGACAATTCACTCAACTGCGTACTTAACTCAGCCAGTCTTGTGGTATCCAGACTTCGTTGGGCATTCCGACATAAAGAAGTTAAAGCTTTTCCAATCAAAGTATCATTTTCGGTTTCTTGTCCAATCTCCAACACTTTATTGGCCAATTCAATGGATTGTGCATCGTCTCCTTCTTTAAACAACTGATACGCCTGTTTCAGCATTTCCTTGGGAGATTCTGTTTTTGGGGCTATCGTTTGCGCTGTTTTTGCAACATCCTTTAGGGGATCAGTACAATTGGTAAGTATTCCAAAGGCCAATAAGCCTGCAAATATGATTGACTTTTTCATGAAAATTTATTTGTGGTAAAAATAATTATCTCCCAATAACTCTATCCGGACCGTAAAACAAAGTTTAAAGTAGTTATCTCCACCAGGTGACAAAAAACGCTTCACAATGTCCTTCTCGTTTTAACCATACCATAGGGGTTTGCTTTTCCTCAGTTCTTAAATGTATTTTCTCTTGAATATCTTCATAACACAACCAAACCCTATTTTCGGAAGGATCCATGCCCCACTCCTTTTTATCCGGGATATAATACCGAACCTGTGAATGATCTAAATTCCTAAAATCTACAAAATGTAAATAATAGCCTTTAATCGCGTTTTTATATTCAGGATCAAAATCATGATTATAGTTATACGGAATGTATAAAGATGCTAACAAGCATAATTCTTGTTGAATGTCATCATGTATTTCAGATAATCGTTCTTTTGCTTGTGGTGTATACAATATGGGAAACTGCCGTTCTTTGAGTTTTTGTATTTTTTCAATCAGCGAATCATTTCTATTAGGCCCTATCCAATTGTTTATGGTGTTTTTTGAGATTCCAGGATCAAACAAATAAAACTTGTATGCAAATTCCAGATGTATGATTTTTTGAGTGGGCATTTCTTGAAGAATAAAATCTATTTCTCCAATTGTTCTTTTGTTTTCTACAATCTGAACATTTTCATGCAGCACTTTAAAATTACCTGATGCTTTGAGCAATTCTCCTACTATTCTTTCTACCATATGACCTAATCGCATATGTATTGGCAATTCCAAATCTATGTTTTCATCGCATTGTAACAGTTTTAAGCTAAAGGCAGGAAAACCTGTAATCTTTTCAGAAAGCGTTTCTGCTTGAAATATGGATGCGATTCGTGCTTTGGTGTTCATTTTATAGTTTGAAGGATTCAAAGATGAAAATGTTTTTTCGTTTTGGGTCAAGCCAAATTGAAAATAAAACCCGGGGCAATTATCACTTATAAATTCATCACTACATTTGTGTCCTTCAAAAATGAACCATGGGGAACAAAAAAGTGGCATATTCCATCTTAGATTTAGCCGTTATTTCCAAAGGACAATCTTTAGGTCAAACACTTGAAGACTCTGTAAAATTAGCGCAATTAGCAGATCAGGAAGGTTACACCAGATATTGGTTAGCAGAACATCATAATTCTGTAGCCATTGGCAGTAGTGCCACCTCCATCCTGGTTGGAAAAATTGCAGAAGCGACACAACGAATGCGTGTTGGTTCCGGTGGAATCATGCTTCCCAATCATTCTCCATTAATTGTGGCTGAACAGTTCGGTACATTGGGTACTTTGTATCCAAATCGTATTGATTTAGGCTTAGGTAGAGCGCCCGGGACAGATCAGGCTACCGCCAGTGCCATACGTTCAGATTTTTATCAAGCCGCTCGAGATTTTCCGGGTGAAGTTCAAAAAATTCAAAACTATTTCTCCACAGATAATGCGACTCAACCCATTCGGGCTCAAGTAGCCGAAGGTGTGGATGTGCCATTATACATCTTGGGTTCCAGCACCGATAGTGCACATTTAGCCGCTGCTAAGGGACTTCCCTATGCATTTGCCAGTCATTTTGCCACGGCTCAATTGTTTCCTGCATTAGAAATTTACCATCGTGAATTCCAACCATCTGATGTTTTAGAAAAACCATACACTATAGCTGGAATATCTGTGATTATTGCCGATACAGATGAAGAAGCAGAACGTATTTCAACATCCTATTATTCTCGGGTTATTGGAATTTTGACTGGCAGACGTGGTCAAATGGAAGCTCCCTTTGAAATGACAGATCAATTCCGTGAAATCATCCAACAGCCTGCGGTTCAACAAATGGCCAAGTATGCTTTTATTGGGAATAAAGAAACCGTAACAGCAAAAATCAAATCATTTATTGAAGCTACACAAGTGGATGAGCTCATTGCCATCACCCATGTATTTGATGCCGAAGATCGTAGAAAATCTTATCGAGAGTTTGCTAAGATCATGCGAGAATATAATCTATAGCTATCCTTAGTTTTTAGCTCCGCAGAACTAAGCACTCACCTACTATTATTGATAAAAATATTTTCTTGTTTCTTGACTGGACTTTATATTTAGCCCATAATTCAAAAACACCTTTATGAAAATATTTCTCACCTCATTGTTTACCCTGATTTCATTTTTAACCTTTTCACAGTCAGTTCAAATAGACTCCTCATATGCTTTGAATGGGCTCAATAAACTAAAAATTGTAAATGGTGGAGATGATCAAGCGCTCTTATCTGCAGTCCAAACAGATGGAAAAATCCTGATCTGTGGTTCATCCTACAGTCCGGCTGCCAATGACACCTATCCCTTTGTAGCGAGATACTTAAAAAATGGAGCCCCTGATTCTACGTTTAATACTACAGGAGTCCAATTGCTTACCACTTTACCAACCTGTGTAGCCTATTCTATGGTTCTTCAGGATGATGGTAAAATCATTATTGCCGGACAAGAATATTATCAAGGGAAACTCCATGGTATTGTAATCCGATTTAACACGGATGGCAGTTTGGATACCGGTTTTAATACAACAGGGTATTCCAGAACTTTAAATACCTCAAAACACTATTTTGGACGGTCAGTTGCCATGCAAAATGACAAAATTGTCCTGGCCGGTTATATTGAGAAATCTTCGTCTAATAGTGATTTCTTCGCTGCGCGTTTCTTAAGCACCGGACTTATTGATAGTACTTTTGGTACCCATGGTATAGTGGAAAAAGATTTTGGAGGGAAAGACATTTGCAGAGGGCTCTCTGTTCAGACTGATGATAAAATTATACTATCGGGTTTTAATCAAAGCAACTCCTCTCCTAACCTGGTACGTTTGTTAGCCAACGGAAATGAAGACGTTTCTTTCACCTCAAATTGGACTTCCAGTAGTAAGTATCCTTATTCTTTTCCATATCAGAGTATTATTCTTAATGATGATAAAATTTTAAGTGTGGGATTTGCACTGGATTCTACTACCTCAAAGATTAATGTGTATGCTATGCGTTTATTGCCAAATGGCTCAAAAGATCAAACTTTTGCCAATAATGGTGAATTTCTGTTTAATCTTCCCGGAGAAGATACCTATGGGATCTATGGCTTGGAACGCGATAATGGAAAAATCGTCATTGTAGGTAATTCCGGTACGGCCAGTAACAAACAAATGGATTTGTTTGCCATGGGTTTAAATAGTAATGGCAGTATAGATTCCAGTTTTCAGGATAACGGAATTTTCAGTACTTCTATCAGTCCGAGTTATGATTTATTAAATGCAGTTCATTTGGGTTCGGATAACACGATTTTGGCTACCGGATATTATAATGTGGCCAGTTATACGCACAAACCGATGATTGTTCAATTTAAAATTGACAAGACCATTAATAGTGTTACAACATTAAATGAAGGACTCGATTTTTCTGTTTATCCAAATCCTTTAAGTTCAGATATTCTTCGATTTGAAAACAAAAGCGGGTCTGATTTAGTCGTTAACATTTACAGTATTACAGGTGAATTAGTCTATAGAGATATTACAATTGGTAAAGGGACACTTGGAACTATCAACATGGAATCTCTACATAGTGGAATGTACTTTTTAAAGTCATATTCAAAAAACACCCAGGAATCTAAAACGATATCTTTTGTAAAAAAATAAACGAACTTATAGAATATAAAAATCCCCTTTCGTTGAATTGAAAGGGGATTTTTATTTAAAAGCTTTTAGCCACTATTTCTTTAAATCAAAACGATCAGCGTTCATCACTTTTACCCATGCATTCACAAAGTCTTGTACAAATTTTTCTTTATTGTCATCTTGTGCGTAATATTCCGAATAGGCTCTTAGAATCGAGTTAGACCCAAAAACCAAATCCACGCGTGAGGCAGTCCATCGTGTTTCTCCAGTTTCACGATTTACTATATCATAGCTATTTCTCCCGGTAGGTTTCCAGGAATAATTCATATCCGTTAAGTTCACAAAAAAATCATTAGACAATACGCCTACGTTATCCGTAAACACCCCATGCGTTTTATGCCCATGATTTGTTCCCAAAACGCGCATCCCTCCTATTAAAACGGTCATTTCAGGAGCAGTTAAACCCATTAATTGCGCTCTATCCAACAACATCTCTTCCGGATGTACCGAATAATTCTTTTTTTGCCAATTTCTAAATCCATCGTGTAACGGCTCCAGTACTTCAAACGATTCTGTATCTGTCATTTCCTCCTTGGCATCTCCTCGCCCTGGAATAAAAGGAACCGTAATATCCACACCAGCCTTTTTAGCGGCTTGTTCTACGGCAGCACTTCCTCCCAAAACAATCAGATCGGCCAGACTCACTTCTGAATTAAAATCATTTTTGATATCGGATAGCGTATGTAATACTTTTTGCAGACGTTGCGGTTCGTTTCCTTCCCAATCTTTTTGTGGTGCTAAACGAATTCTCGCTCCATTTGCACCTCCTCTATAATCCGAACCTCTATATGTTCGGGCACTATCCCATGCGGTATTTATTAACTCTGCTGATGTTAAATCAGTCGCTAATATTTGAGCTTTTAAATTTTCTATTTCATTAGCACTTAAGTTAGCATTCCCCGAAGGAATCGGGTCTTGCCAAATCAAATCCTCTTTAGGACTATCAGCTCCCAGATATCTAATTTTTGGACCTAAATCTCTATGGGTTAATTTAAACCATGCTTTGGCAAATACTTCTTCAAAATACGCTGGATCTTCATAAAACCTTTGGGATATTTTTAGATATTCCGAATCCATTTTCATGGCCATATCGGCATCAGTCATAATTGGATTTCTACGTACGTTGGCATCATACGCATCCACCGGTTTATCTTCTTCTTTCATGTTGACAGGTTCCCATTGCCACGCACCCGCTGGGCTTTTGGTTAATTCCCAATCATGATTTAACAATACATGAAAATACGTTCTATTCCATCGGTCTGGTGTCGAGGTCCATGCTCCTTCTAATCCACTGGTAACAGTATCTACCCCATTTCCATTATTCTTGGGATTGGACCATCCCAGTCCTTGTTCATTAATTCCAGCAGCTTCAGGAGCATCTCCAAGTACAGAAGCATCTCCATTACCATGGGCTTTCCCCACCGTATGACCTCCGGCAGTTAACGCCACAGTTTCTTCATCATTCATGGCCATTCTTTTAAATGTGACCCGCACATCTTTTGCTGTTTTTATCGGGTCCGGTTTTCCATCTACTCCTTCCGGATTGACATAAATCAATCCCATCATGACCGCTGCCAATGGGTTTTCTAAATCACGTTCTCCCGAATAACGGCTTCCTTCACTTCCTGTTGGTGCCAACCACTCTTTTTCAGAACCCCAATAAATATCTTTCTCCGGGTGCCAGATATCTTCACGCCCACCGGCAAAACCGTAAGTTTTAAAACCCATAGATTCATACGCCATATTTCCAGCCAAAATAAAAAGGTCGGCCCATGAAATTTTATTTCCGTATTTCTTTTTTATCGGCCACAGTAATCTTCTGGATTTATCCAGGTTGGCATTATCCGGCCACGAATTCAGGGGCGCAAAACGTTGATTCCCTGTATTTGCTCCTCCTCGTCCATCAGCCATTCTATACGTACCGGCAACATGCCACGCCATCCGAATCATTAATCCGCCATAATGTCCCCAATCTGCTGGCCACCACGCCTGACTATCCGTCATTAAATCCTTCAGATCATTTTTTACTGCTTCCAGATCCAATTTCAAAAATTCTTCACGATAATTAAACTCGACTCCATTTGGATTGGTCTTGGTATCATGCTGATGCAAAATATCAAGATTTAAAGCTTTGGGCCACCATTCCATTACGGTGGTGCTTGTTTCTGTATTGGCCCCATGATGAAAAGGGCATTTTCCTTCTGTTGAATTTTCCATAAGTCTAATTTTATCGTTATTCGTATTAATAATGTTAAGTGTACAATTTGATTATTTGAAGCTACAAGTCACCTGAACTTCATGACCTGTTGAGCATACTTCAAATTAAACATATTTAAATATGATTGAAAAACAACATCTATAAAAAATACTAATACACATAAAACCTATACCGTTATAACCGCTCTTGAAGAAAGCAATGGTTTTAAAACAAAAAAGCACCAGTAAAATACTGATGCCTTTTAAATTAAAATGATGTTTTACGAATTAAGCCCTAAAATTGGCAAACTCCTGCTCTACTGCCTTTGGGCTTGACAAGTAAAAATTACCTGCTTGTTGAGACATCACATCCGGAAATACATCTTCATTTCCTTCCTTTAATCCATTCACTATAGCTTGAGCCACATTTCCCGGACTATCCTTATCCATCTCCAAACCTGCAGCCATATCTGTGTCAATAGGTCCAGGATAAACACCCATCACTAAAGTATTTTTATCTGATAGTTCTGCACGCATTCCCTGAGTGATACTATGTACTGCTGCTTTGCTCACTGAATATGTTGCAGCCATTGGCATATTTCCCAATCCCGCTAAAGATGAAATATTAATAATGGCTGAACCTTCACTTTTTGATAATTGAGGGTATACAGCATTAGACAGTTTTACAAGTCCCCAAACGTTAATGTCTAAATTAGACTTTAAACTACTTAATGCTGCATCCGATAAAATGCCTCCCAAAGCAAATATCCCTGCGTTGTTTACCAAAATATCCAGTTCATCAATACTTGAAGCTGCTCTCTGAATAGAATGGTCATCTGTTACATCCAATTGGATTGGGACCACACGATCTCCGAATGCACTGACCAATTCACTTAAGGTTTCTACATTTCGGGCACCTGCATAAACTTTAGCCGCTCCCTTGTTTAATAATTCTAAGGTGATGGCTTTACCAATACCTCTGTTTGCACCGCTTACCAACGCTATTTTTCCTTTTGGTTCTACTGTTTTCATGGTTCTTTAATTTGATTATTAATTCGAGAATCCAAAAGAACAGATTATATGTTATTGATAAAAATAGATAATTTGTACTTTTGATATTGAAATTTCAATATCATGATAAATTTAGAGTGGTTACGTACGTTTAGAGCGGTATATAGAACCAAATCATTAAGTCAGGCAGCAGAAATGTTAAGTATCAGTCAGCCTACAGTAAGTCAACAAATATCTACTCTCGAGGCACATCTGGGACATAAATTATTTATCCGAAAGTCAAAAGGCGTTTTAGAAACCGATGAAGGTAAAGTATTGAATACTATGATTTCAGGTTCTATTGAAACATTGGAAGAAGTCGAGTATCAGCTTCAACATAAAAAGTCTAATCTTAAAAGCATTATTACTATTGGAATTTCAGAACATCTGTATAAAACCACCCTATGTCACCGGGTGATGCAACTCGGTGAATTTGTACATATCAAATTTGGTAACAAACAATCTTTAATTCGCGATGTGGAAGAAGGTAAATTGCTTTACGCTATTATTCCTGATGAAATCAACACTTTTGATATTATATGTCGTCCGCTAAAACGTCAGAACCTCATCCTGGTGGGTACTCCGGATATCAATTTAGAAAGAATAAAAGACACTATGAAAAAACATCCTGATCAGGCTGAAAAAATGCTGCTTCAACAAAAATGGTATGCACATGATCCCGCTGTAGGTTACATTAAACTCTTTTGGATTGATACGTTTAATCGAAAACGTCCGGCCATCATCCCCAACTACATCATTCCTAACGAATATGAGCTCTTATTTCAGCAATCACAAGGTTCAGGACTATCCATCGCATTAGAACAAAATGCTGCGCCATTTATTTCAGAAGGAAGTTTGATTCATTGGGATTTGGCTCATGTAGACTTTAGACCTTTAAGTTTATTAGCAAATAAAAAAAGAGCCGCTCAGGAAATGACGGAGCAAATCTGGAAAATGTTGAACAAATAATTCATTTTCAAATTACACCCCATAAATCCCCCACTTATCCAGTCATACGACCTCATGCCAATTATTGAATGGTAAAACGAAAGCTTCTTTCTAGCTTTACCTCAAATTCGGTAACCATTCAAACGTTTCTAAAAAATATTGACACGCAGTCCGCAGATAGTGAAAACGCTCAAAGTAAGTTTATTCTATCTCATCTAAAGGAGTATCATAAAACGGTGGTGGACTCTCCTATTTCCATTAAAATTGTAAGTGAGGGCACAGAGCATTATAAAGTCAACAACCAACGTTATACCGTTCAAGCCAATAATTACCTTATTGTCAATCATGGAGATGAATTCGAGATTGATATCCATACCCCAAAGATCACGCAGGGAATTTGTATCTATCCGCCCAAACAGATTATTGAAGAAGCCTATAATTACCGTGTTCAAACGAAAGAACAGTTATTAGAACAGGTTGACTCTACTCCATTTCATTTTACGCAAAACAACAACGTTTTGCTGTCTACAAACACGGGAAGATTTTTAAAGGAATACCTCCCGAGGATTATTCAAAATAGTGAATTTAACTCCCCAATTGATTTTCATCTCATCTACATGAGATTAGCAGAACATTTGGTACAAGATCAATTGAACTTAAACCAGCAACTTCTCAACTTAAAGTCATCTAAAAAACATACCAAAGAAGAACTATACAGACGGCTTTCCACCGCCCGTGAATTTATTCATGCGCACTACGACCAAAAAATAAATATTGATCAACTGGCGGCCGTTTCGTGTTTGTCGAAATACCATTTTGTCAGAAGTTTTCGGGATTTTTATCAATGCACACCCTACCAGTATGCGCTAAATTTAAAATTAGAAGCTGCTAAAAAACTTATACACCAAGGACATACATACACATCAGCTTCAGAAGTCGTTGGATTCTCTGATCCAAAAAATCTGCGAAAAGCACTTATTGGTTAATTCATTTTTTTGTTTTTAGCAATAATTACCCCTGCCCTTTTAAGCGCAAAATTCAAATTTGCTGAAATAGAATTAAGACCAACTTCCAGGTTCCATCATTTTTTTAATCATACCTCAAATAATGAGCACACATCAATTGAAACATTTGGCATTCGCATTTCTATGTATCACTATTTCCATATCTGTAAATGCACAAGAATTAAAACGTAAAGCCTCTTTAGGGGTACGTTTACAAACTATGAATGATTCTATTTCTACTGCGCATCATATGGAAAAGGGAAAAGGAATTTATGTCCTTACTGTTTTTCCAAATTCAACCGCCAGTAAAGTGGGAATGAAAGATGGTGCTATCATTTCTCATATCAATGATCATGAAATCAACAGCATGAATGATCTGTTTGCCGAGATTCAAGACGTGCGCGCCAACGACAAAATCAGTATCACTTTTTATCAAAATAGAAAATGGATCACCAAATCGACAAAAGCCATTGGAAGACCGATTGAGGTTTTCGAAGAAGCCCATATTTATTATGATCAGGTGAACTATCCCGGAAACCAACTTCGTTCTATTTTATATACACCAAAAGACATTCAAAATCCACCGGTGATTTATTTCTTACAAGGTTATGTCTGTCAAACCGTAGAATTGTCTACCGTTCCTGATCTAACGATTACGAAACTCATTCAGGATTGGGTACGTGCAGGATATGCCGTATATCGCGTAGAAAAAGCGAATATGGGCGACAGTAAATGCGAAAAAGGATGCATGGATCAAAACTTTAATGAAGAACTGGAAGGTTTCAGACAAGGTTACTTAAGTCTGCAAAAGAATTCCATGATCGATACCTCAAATATTTTCCTGTTCGGTCATTCTATGGGTGGGATTATCGCCCCTCTACTGGCTCAAGAGTTTTCTCCTAAAGGTGTGATTACCTATGGGATTATCATCAACACCTGGTTTGAGTATATGCAGGAAATGACGCGTGTACAGGGAGAAATGTTTCATACCCCTTTTGCGGATATTGAAAGTAATGTTCGGAATGCCATTCCATTTTGGTATGAAATGTTGATGACCAATAAAACCAATACTGAAATTCTCAAAGATGAATCTATTCGAAAAATGCTGGAGGCAGACGGAATTCTGGAAGACTTTAAGAATGGGTATTACCTCAACCGACATTATACTTATTGGCAATCACTCAATAAAATAAGCCTTGTAGATACCTGGCTGGAAGTGAATAGCCATGTTTTGGCATTGTATGGAGAATTTGATATTGAAGCATTAAATGCCAATCATATTCGTACCTTAGCAGCAGTGGTCAATTCCAAACATCCTGGAAATGCATCTTACCAGATAATTCCCCATACCGATCATGGTTTTGTGTATTTTGATTCTATGGAAGCCAATATCAATGCACATTTGAATGGTGAATATAGACTACGATTAAGAGATAGTTACAGCGATCAGGTGGCTAAATCAACTTTAAAATGGATGAATGCGTTATTGTAAAAAAGACTGATTTGAACGTTTTAAAATACATTCTACTCTTTGTACTGGTTTTGTCTGTCAATACGGCTAAAAGCGAGGTACAAGCAACCAAAATGCATAGACTATTCTTTGGGAGTTCACTCATTGTCAAATCGAAAATTGTGAGTCATACCGATCACAGTTATAAAATTCAGATTCTGGATGTATTTCATGATCGAGGTATTGGGATTCGTGTGGGTGATTTCATTAACATCAAAAAGGAAATGAATGTGATCACCTCATCCGAAACCGTTCATAGATCCCAAATTGAGGCGCGTTTAACCGGAGTCGCATTTTTGGTTAAATCTGAAACAGGATGGCATGTAATGGAGTTTCCTTTTTTTCGGAATGACATCGTCACTTTACGCTTTGATTATGAGTATTGCCAGGTGGAAGGCACTGCGGACGAGATCAAAGCGCAGATTCAGGAATACTTCCGGGAATTTCACATGGAAGATCGAAAACTCGTGGGAAAGAAGACCGAAAAAGAAGTTCTAAAATCCGATCTGGGTGTTTTGGCTTTAACCCAATATTATCAATTTTACCGATTCACCGGTGGGTCCAAAATATGGGATAGAATAGAT
Organism: bacterium SCSIO 12643; assembly: GCA_024398135.1. NCBI lineage: Bacteria > bacterium SCSIO 12643. Next base: position 3,725,259 of record CP073750.1, on the reverse strand, counting down.
TGTGGGAAAGAAGTGATGGAACGGATTCAGAAATATTAATTTCATAGTAGAGAATTGTTAGCCTAACGGACTGACGATAAGAAAGTATTTGACTCAAAGTTCCGATTCGCCCAAGCAAATCACCCCTCATTATTTTTATTGGTAATAGTTTTATATACTGATTCTCTAATATTTACTTCTCTGTCCATGTTCATCATCTGCGAGGACATATTGTTCATTGTATATGCAATAGTTACCTCTTTATCAGGATCATGAAACACAAAACTACCTCCTGCTCCAAATCCACCAAATGCTTTTGTGCTCTGAGAAAAATTGTGTTTCTCAGAAGGTTTCATGAATCCAGCATGAAATCTGAATAAGTCTTGTTTAAAAACAATATCTACAAAACCTTTTGTTGGCTTTTTAGGATATGTCATTAAATAACCAAGTGTTTCTTTATTCAAACCCAGAACATGTTTTTCATTGCAAAGTGCATCAATAAAGGAGGCTAACCCTCTTGCATTGGCTACACCTCCTCCCGCTCCCATTTCCAATTGTAATATCTCAGATTTATTAAAGTTGCTATGGTTACTTACAAAAGTTGGATTTAGCATGGATTTATAAGTTAAAGACCATGGTTTAAAAAACTCAAAAACAAACTTAAAAGGCATGGAAAAAAGCCCTCTAAGTTTTGAGAAGGGCTTTAAGTGAGCAATTTTGGTTAAGTCATAATCTTTGCATATTCCTATTCTGATTTCTCCTTCAATATTTGATAACACTTCTTGCTCTAAAAAATCCTTTAAATATCTTTTTTGATTATCCATTTTGGCAATTAAAGAGCTTATGTACCAGCCAATGTTCCATACATGATATCCTTGATAATCTCCAGATTTCCAATGTGGGGCTTGTGTTTCAATTATTTGCTCTAATAACTCATGATCGTTAATTGTGTTGATGTTAAGCTTTTTATCAATTGCAGATAACCCAGCTCTATGTTGAAGTAATTCTTCAATTGTCGTGGATTCTTTTCCATTAATTTTAAAATTACACCAATACGTATAAACTTTATCCTTGTAGTCAAACAATCCTTTGCTGTGTAGCATAGCAAGACAAGCCGAACTAACAGCTTTTGTTGTTGAAAAGATTGGGACTACTGTATCTTTGTTCCATCTCTTAGTTTTGTCAACATCTTTAAATCCACCCCAAACATCTACTACCTTCTCATGCTTATGATAGACACATAGTGAGGCTCCGATTTCATCCTTAGAAACGAAGTTTTCAGTAAATGAATTAGCTATTTCAACATAATCCGTATGAACAAATCCTTCATATTTCATTATAGGTACTTTTTCTAATTATTACCACCGACAGCAAACAGTCATATACATACTCCCAAATATCGCAACTGGATAATTTACCATAGGTTAATTGGAATAGTGCAAGTAAACGTTTTAAAGATTTTAAAGACTACCTCTAACTATATAGTTTTTAATTTTTTATAAAAACTACTGGTAACTCTTTCCAGTTCATGATAAAACAAATACTGTCACTTCCAACATTTATTAACTCAGAATCCGTCATAATTGCGGTTATACATTGTTACCTTTAGTTGTTTATTTTATGGAGAGTCCTATTTTTTCCTTTTTATTAAGATCGGCATAACTATAAAAGCAACACTATCCACAATAAAATGTGCGATGATACAGGCTACAATATCTCTTTCGATGATATATAAAATAGCCAAAAACAATCCTGATAAAAAAACAGGTATGAGATGTCGCAACGACCATGCATAAATATGAGCCACAGTAAAAAATATTGTGGAAATTATACCAGCTATCCAAATATTATGGGTAAACAATGAAAGACGTTCGATTGCATAACCCCGGTAAAGGATTTCTTCAGCAAAAGCAGCGGTCAAAACAATAAAAATTCTATAAGGATACGAAAGTTTAATTATTTTTTCATAATTATTTTCAGGGCTACCGTTTCCTTTTTTTCTATATATGACTTGAATAATTGCCATGATAACCATTAAACCGACTCCTCCTAAAATTCCTATGAGAAAAGTTCTTGAAGTCACATTTTTAAAACCTATTGAAATTAAGGTTCCTTTTTCTCCGTAGAAAAGAATTAAAAAAATTAAAACAACCAAAAACCAAAGAAAAAACCTTGAAGCCAAATCATTTACATCGATTTTAGCATTTTTTTTGTATTCCGAAGCTATCAAAGACCCAAATAAAGCAATTCCTAAACCCAAAAAAGTCCAAAAGTTTGTCTGTATTTCCATTGTCTAATAATCTAAAGTCATTTGTTTTTCCATTACATTCGTCAAATTAAGATGCCATTAATTCATTCAATTCCAAAATTGTTTCTGATTAAAACTTCTATCTCGTTTTGTTCGGCATAATTAATATTCGTTCTCTCTGTTCTTCACAATTAAAGGTAACGTACGTATATATGTACCCCTACATATATCTCCTCTATATGTTGTATTTCTATTTTTTGTTTTAGACCTCATGTTTACAGTATAGTTACCTATACACCAAGTCAACAACAAATGGTTATTATATTCCAACAATATGATAACGGGGAGATTTACCATCGATTAATTGGATGTATGAAAATACAAATTTTGCTTCTCCTATAAATGACCCATGTGGGTATAATTTTTAACATTTTAAATAACCCGTATGTCACTTAATATGCTCCCAATTATTCCTTCAAATGTTCCTTTCGTTTTAAATAACCTATATCTATGCCTACTCCTATTCTAAACTCGAAAACAAAAGATGCACGATCTTCGATTTTATCCTCAAAATAAAAGTTATAACCCAATTGGGCGATTATCTAAGTGACTTTATCCATACTCCCGATCAACAAACACTTACTTTTAGCAATACGGAGATCATTTATGTGGATGATTATTTAGCCACTGTTTTTTGCGATTATGAAATCACTACGCAGGGACAAGTTACCGAGACTGGAAAAACCTGGTTCTAATAACGAATTGATCATAAATACACAAAGCCTGGATTCGGGAATGTATCTGCTGAAAGTCCAAAGTGGTACTTCTCGATCTCAGGCCCAAAAATTTGTGGTGAAATATAGATTGTCTACTTTTCTTCCGGATCGAGACGACCTTTAACGTATTCCACCTCTGTTTTACCATGAGGTTTCGGCTTTCCATTTTCATCCAGATTCACCATAGTAATATTATCTACGGTAATAATGGTTTCTCTGGTCATCATATTCCTTACCACACATTTAAGGACCAGAGAGCTTTTGCCAAACTTCTTCACCTCTATTCCGATTTCTACAATATCGCCTTGCATAGCTTTACTGTTGAAATTTATTTCGGACATGAACTTGGTCACCACCCTTTGATTTTCTAATTGTACCACCGCATACAATGCAGCCTCTTCATCAATCCAGGCCAATAAACGACCACCAAACAATGTCCCATTTGGATTTAAATCTTCGGGTTTTACCCATTTACGTGTATGAAATCTCATCTTCTAAATTTTGTATTGATGCATAGTATAAATGAAGCTTTTGTTTTGACGTCAATAAGTTGATTAAACTATCTAATGGATCAATAAGGTTTTGTATTTTCCTATGGTACTATAGTTCTTCACTCATTATTTTTTAATCCAATCGCCTTTTTTAAAATCAGCACCTTTATGACCGCCAACAAATTCAATGGGTGTAGATTCCATCCCGGAATCATTTGGTTTTAACACATTGAAATGAAGATGTTCCATGTCGGTTTGATCCGTTTTTCCTGAAAGACCTATGGCTTGTTCAGATTGGACATAATCTCCAACTTCCACAAAACTCTCTTCATGCTTCAGGTGTACATATTGGCTATATAGATTCATTTCCGGATGGAATTCTAGTCTTTGATTTAAATTGTTCATTTATTGGGTCGTTACCAATTGAGATTCTGTCATTTCAAAAAGTTCAACTTTTCTTTGAAAATTTTGTTCTCAAATATCTGAATCCTTTCTTTGGTAATCTATAAAACACATAGATAAATCCCTCAATTATGATTTCTTCAAAAAACCACACTAAAGCATCTAATATCCATTCGATTAGTATCATTCCTCAGTTGTATCAGGTGTAATCAATTTTAAAACTTCATTCGATACAAATTCTCCTCCCGTTGAAAATGATGCGGTAACCAGCCTATTTTTAGCATCTACGATTTCATAGTTGATTTTCTTTTCGCGATTATACACTTTTAGGTTGGCTCCTCTTTTTTGTAACTCTACTTCCATATCATACGGTAGTAACGCTCCAAAGTCAGACTGTTTCATAATGTTTTTTTCATTCCAACTCGGAAAACTGGTCATCGTTTTATCCTTCACCAAATATGCTCCGGATTTCAACTTCACATCCATAAGTGTTGCCGCACCATGCCCAATTGTTCCAATAGCTCCACCTGCATCATATACTCTTGAAATAATTTCGAGAATCTCCTGGTTCTTATGCGTGTCCCAAAACTGTCCATATCCACCTGGAATTATAACAGCCAGATACTCTTCCGGATTGATCTCCGAAGGCTTTAAACTGTGCTCTGTTTTGTTTTGAAACAAATCACTTTCAATGATTGATTTTACCTCGCTAGTGGTATCTCCACTATGATAAATCGGGATGTCTCCACCCTTTGGAGATACGATATCTATGGAATACCCACTCTTTGCAAATTGATTAAATGGAATAGCCAATTCAACGAGATAAGTTCCATTGGGCTCTTTTTTCATTTCACTGACATTGGTGGCTATGAACAGAATTTTGTTTTTTTCGTTTTTCTTAGCACAAGAAACGACCAACAAGAAAATTAAAATTATGGTAAGTATTTTATTCATAGTTCTGTTTTATTGATAACCATCGATTACGGAGATTTTGTCTACCAAACCATCATAAAGGTAAAAAACAATAAAAGGTCCATTTTTGATCATTGTTGTTAGCCCTTTTTTAAATTTCAATATTGATTTCCAGAACAGTTGAACCTAAACCCCAGATATAAATATTTTGATTAGAAGTATAGTTAAATTCCCCCGCAATCACATTTGTCGCATCCAGTTGTTTAATGATTTTAGATTTAGGTATGTATATATCATTGTCTTCTCTTACAGTTGCTAAAATCATTCTCGGAAATAGGTATTTTTCATTTGTTTCTTTATCGATTAATTCCGCGTATATTTTAATCTTATTTTCTTCCTGACTATATTTTATATCAAGCGTATCAAATCCTAATGCCCCTGTTCCTCCACAAGCACCAAGAACATTTAATTTGCCATAGTTTTTTTTTGAAAGCTCTTCTTCATGAGAGAACATAAAATATTTGGTTTCTATTTTAATATTTTCCTTTGGTATTTGGCTCCAGTTTTGGATTAAAAAGAGAAAAATTAAGAAAATTGAATTCATCATATTTGGTTATTGTCCAACACGTACCGTGAATGGTTCGTATCCCGAAAGATATACAATATACACCGCGATAAAAACTATTTTAAACTTTTAAGATACACTTCTAATTCAGTGATCACCCATTCAGGTTCTCCAAGATGGATGTAGTGGCCACTATGCCGGGTGTTTAATATTTTTACATATGACTTGTTGTGTACAGATTATTTGATACAGCCTTCTTTAAATGTGTCCCAGTCAATATTTGGAACTTCCGGGTGCTCTTTCTGAACTGACTCATCCAATTGCTTTTTCATTTCTTGAAAGCTGACGCTATAAATAGATTCAAAACTATAGAAGCCTTCTTTCCAAAGTCTTTTAAATTGGTTGATGCTATAATTGTTTAGAAGATACTCAACCACATAAGCCGATTGATGATAACCGACCATTTCCGGTTGATGATAAAAATCTGTGGTTAAAGAATCTATATGAATTAGTTGATCGGCATCCAAAAAGTATCTGTAAATCTCAGAAACACTATATCCATTACAATTGTCCTCTGCATACGTAGCAAGTCCCTCATTTATCCAGGTAGAGGTATTATGCGGATAACCCCATTCAAGCATTGCGATCAGATGCATTAATTCATGTTTAATAGGTGGTTTTACTTTTTCAGATGAGTCCGCAACCACATAAAGTGTTTTATTATGTGGATAAGCCATGCCCGTGGCATACATTCCCGTCATGACATTCATATCATTTCTTGTTTTTAAGAATCGTATTCGAATGGTGTCAGTAAATTCATCCATATCAATGATTTGGATATCACTTTGCATAGCATCAAAGCACTCTTCTATAAGATCATTTCTACTCTCAAAAGCAAATCCATGATCAGGGAAATTGAAATTTATATTTGCGATTGATTTTAAAACCTGTCCTTCTTTTTCCCATCCGCTCAACTCAACCGACTTTGAATCACTCTGACTATTTGAACAGCCCATAAAAACCAGCAAGACTAAAATGTTCCCAACCAGACTTATTCGTTTTCCCATTTTAAGCATCCATTTATTTCTCATTTATCAAGTATTAACTCCATTGCTTTTTCAAGCTCTACGTCTTTTTTATCTAAAATATCGGCAAGATTTATATGGGTTTGATAGTCTGGAATGATCCCTCTGTTCTTTGTAAAACCAGTAACATCTGTCTGATACGTTTTTGTTGCTACGGAGGCATGAATACCCGTATTTTTTAATGCGAAATTAATGGTATTGGCATTGCAGCTATACGTTGCTCCCGTTTCACTGCCGATTAATGTTCCCAGGTTGTTTTGTTTTAAGATGGAACACAGATGTCCTGTAGTAGAAGTACATAAGGAATTCATGAATACATAAAGTTTCCCCGAGAAGTTATTTTCAAATGGTATAATTTCCTCTTCCAGATCTTTGTAATAGGTTGTCGTGCCTTTTTTATAATACCGGAAAGGGTCATTTGAAATGTATTGCAATAAATGTACTGCGCAGTAAGGGTCTCCTCCTCCATTACCCCGGAGGTCAACCACCACATTTTCGATATCGTGCAGCTTAATTTGATTAAAACAACTATCTATAAAAGATTTAAAAACTGGAAGCTGATCATGATAATACACAAAACTTTTAATGGTCACAATGGCTAAATTTTCAGAAGTCTTGAGGGTGAAGTTTAAATTTTCTGTTGGTGTATTTGAAGCTTGTTGCGCCTTATTTGGCAATTCCCTATGAAGTACCACCTCTTTTTGAACCCCATTTTCCAGAATTTCAATCTTGTAGACTTTTGGAAAGTTGAGCTGATAGGCACAGAAATATCCAAAACTCCTATTCGTTCGAGCATCTGTATATTTTTTGTTGTAACCATCTGATGAAATATGAGCTGCAATTTTTGTTTTGAGATCTAGTACATCCATCCCATTTATTTTCAATATTTCCACCCCTGGTTTTAACTCCGTATGAGGTGCATATGTATCTGTGATATAGAGTTTAGAATCGATGTATTGCACCTTTACAGGAAAAAACATTTCCGGAGAAAAGTTTAATATGTTTCCTGCTGAGGTATAGGTGTGTACACAACCGACCTTCGCAGCAATGGCATTGCAAATCCATGAAAACTCACCTATGGTGGTTGAATCTGTGATGGCATCTTTTTTTTGATGAACAAACCGCTCAAAGTCATCTTTTGAAATGAATTCATAAGGTTGTGGATGATACGTTTGTATAGAGTCTACTAATTGGTTCAAATCTTCTAAATAGGCCGCTTTAGATAATACCTCATCGACATCATATCTGTCAGATTGTGCAAAGACTTGTTGAGTGAATAGGAAAATTAAACTGGATAATAGTATTTTCATCATGTGGTATCACGATTTTAATGGGCAAAATTAGATGATCCAATATACCTACGCGATCACATATGTTAACGAATCAATTTTAATTCGTTTTTTAGTCTTTTAACTAGCCATGTATAAATCCGGATTTAACAAAAAACGGTTCGGACGCAAACCCAAACCGCTATGAGATTGCTTTATATAGTCTTATCGGCTTGCTCTTCCCTCGTATCATTTTTAGTCTTATCTTTGAAGTGCGAAATACATCATACTTTATTAAATGACGCCAAAAATCAAAATTCGGCTTAAACAGAAAATCTTGGATAGGCATATGGGTGCAAGTCCCACAGACCGTTCAAGGCGTTGCTTTGATGTGTTTCGCAGTGACCTATCCTCTTTTTATTCATTTAATCCATTACAATTATGCGAAACACAAATGGTCAAAATGTTTGTCTGAATGACAGCTTTTTGAAAACGGTTAATGGTTCAACCGAACCAAAAGTCACAATACTCTTAAATTCTTCGGAAGCAGAGTTTCTTGATTATGTCAAATTTCACGGAATTGGTGAATTCGTTGAATCGCTCAAAATGATTCACGACTTTGCTTTGTATCACACAGATTTATGTTTTGATACGAACGAAAAGAAAGCACTTTTTAATTTAAAAATCTTGTGGGAAGGATTGGAGCAGATGGGAAAATCTTAATTTCTTTAACGGGCTGTCATAGTTGATAGCCCGTATTACTCTGTCAGTATTTTAATCGCCAATCCGGGAATTTGTTTCAAACCTGCTATTCCAATTTTATCTACTCCGCTCTTTATTTTTTCCCAAACTTTATTGTTATTCATTGCTTCCAAAGCTTGATGTCCTAACATAGTTAATCTGAAATGTTTAACACTTATTATTGGTTCACCCGAACCAGTGAATGAAATCCCTAAATCTCCATTATTATCTCCAATGCACTCAATGAGATTTTGATCATTTAACAATTTTAAATAATGCCAAACCAAATTGAAATCTGTCTTAACATTATGATCATAATTAAGAGACGTGAAAACCTCTAAAGTATTCAAAGTCGGCTTTTTGCTATCTTGAAATCCATTTAAAAAGGCTTTAATTATATCGTAATCAAGTTTCATATTCTAATTTAGTTCAATCGGTAACGTTATACCATAGTCTTCATCAGCTATAATTGCGACTGGTAGATTAATACTTTTGTGATCCACCTGATTCCAAATAGATTTTAACCAATCCCCAACCACATCAGATAGTACATCATTTACTTCGAAACTAGAATCAAAGGAATCCATAAGGGGAACGTTTGGGCTTAAACCTTCTGGAGTATGAATCACATTAATTAAATCAGCTGATTTTTCAATTGCTTTATTCAAAACATACAAATCAGGACCTGATAAAGATACTCTAACTCCAAAAGTACCTTCTCCATCTTGGTCTGGAAAAATCGTTAAATCAATTCTTTTCGTCTTTTCAGGTAAAGATTGTATTGTTTCATTTAGATTCTTTACTGCATTTGATGAATTTTCATCCAGTACTTTTCTTAATTCAATTTTGTATTCGTTTTCTTCCATTCTTATTAATTACTTATAACGGTCTAGTATAAGAATAGTAGCGGATTTATAGACACTAACTTTTCGGTTAAACAGAGACCTTTTTTATATTTACTTATTTTTGTTTTAGCAATTAAACCGCTATTATTTTTATACATTGTTGTGCGCTGGGTTTTAATCTTCAAATGGTTTAAAATCAACGGTTGCATTTATATCTGGGCATAGTTTCGAATAATTTCCGATAAAACATTCTTCTATAAACTTTTTCTTTTCTTCTAATTTTTCTGTTGGAACCTGATAGAGAACAGCATCGTGCATTGGAATTAAAAATTCAATTTCTGGATCTTTAGAAACATCTATAATTGATTTCTTTAAAATATAAGATGCTGCTCCTTGAATCAGTTGACTTAAAACGAATCTAGTTTCAGATTTCTTTCCTTTACCAGCATTAGTTTTTCTTATATTTCGTCTAAGAGTTGTTTCAGATTGAATATAAGCAGACTCTACCGCCTTTTCGGATTCTGAAACCTTGAATTTCTCTAAGTTTTTAAACTTCGAGAAAAAATCTGTGGCAGATGTGTTTTTAGTAAGGCCTTTGGTTTTTATCACATTTTCTATGGAGCTAATCAATTTTTTATTTGACATTCCATATAAATAAGATAGAAAAAGAACTTTAGCTTCTTTTCTTAATGCTTTAGTACCAAAAATATACTCGCTAAAATTAGTATAAATATCTTCACTATTATATAAATCAATCATTACATCATCTTTTGAAAATGATGCAAGAATGCCAGGTTCAAACTGATTAAAATCACAATATAAAAGTGTAAAGCCTTCTTTAGCTTTGAAAATTACTCTATTCTCTTTTTTTAGCTGTTGAATATGTGGGTAATTAATTAATATTCTTGATGTTATTGTTCCAATACAATCGAATTCTGGGTAAATTAAATTCCCCTCTTCTGTGATATATTGTTTAAGCTTTTCATAATCTGATTTAACTCTTAATGTGATATAAATATCCTTACAAATTTCAGAAGTGATTTTAGTGGTCTTTAAGAAGCTAAGAAGGTTGAAGTAATTATAGTCTTTTCTAGAGATTTTAAAACCTTTATCTATTAGAAATAGTCTTATTGATTTATAATTTAAATCAATGAGGTTGTATTTATATCTTAGTTTATTGATTAAAGCATTTTTATTTACTTCTAATTTATTTACTAAATCTTTAAGAATTGCTTCGTCAATGTGAATACCTTCTATTTGTCTTTTGTGAAGTATTTGTTGAATTTCATTTTCTAAGTCATTGAATCTATCTAATTGATTAGATTCTTGAATTTTCACAATTGAATCATCATAATATGCTTTTAATTTCTTAGCAAGAAATTCAAGGGAAGGTATTATTTCATCTTCACTAGTTTCTTCTCTTAACTTAGCATATAAATTTTTGGACTCTTCTGTACCAATATCTCTATTTATTCTATTCCAAAAAATCCAAGGATATTTACCTTTTGGATATGATTTTTTTGATCTTCCAGCGTTTATTTTTACAATTTGACCTAAGTCGGTTATTTTTGGGATTTTTCCTTTGTAATTCTTTCTTATCTGATTTAATAAATATCTTACCTCATATGTTACTATCTCGTTTGGATAATCGATTATTTCTTGAATACTGAACCTTTGAATTGTTCCATTTTCAAATACACCAATGTATATAGATTCGGAGAAATCATAAATATCTATTTTATGTGATAGAAACAATTTCATTTATGATATAAATTCAGGTAATTCATCATAAAAATCCTTGAAATTGAGTTTTGAAGGAGTTAAGCAGTATATGTCATTGTAGTTTGTATTTAAGACTTTATATGTTCCCTTATGTGTTTTGTCTAAGAATTTCTCTACAGATCCCTTAATAATAGTACTATAGTCTAAATTTTTAATACCAATCAAAGCAATTCTTTGCACAAAGAAATTATTAAGGTTTTGAAAATTGTCAGCTATTTGTTTTCTATCATTCCCATCACCAATTGCACATAAATATAGTGCTGACCCACCAATAATAGGTATGTCAGTTGCTCGATGAATTAAATTCTCCCTTGCTTTGTCTAATAATTGCGAACTTTTGTAATTGCGATTAATTAGAATTCTCCAAATATGGTACTCTTGCCATTCGTAAATGTTTTTTTCATCATCTAAAAGAATATTTACAATTCTCTGTAGTTGATTTTCTGTAAGAGGTACACTAATTAAATATCTTGCAAATGAGTCAGTTGACCAAGGTTGGTTAATTAACTCGGAAATTATGGCATTTGTAATTTCATCCAGTTCTAACCTAGCTTTTAATTCAGGTATTCTTACGAGCCTTTCAAGGCGATTAACACAAAACCTGAAATGTCTTTCTAATGTTCCTCCACTTTCTATAAGTGATATAGTTTTTTTCCTTAGCATAGGTACAGCTATTTGTACACCTCTAGCTTTTTTGGACTTTAATAAACTCTCAATTTGATCAATTTGCTTGTCACTTTTTTGTAATGCTTCATTTGCGATAGGTCTATGTTCTGAATTGTTTAAATCTAATATTTGAGTTTTTTTTGAATTAACATTTAACCCTTTTTTTCTTAATTCCTTTACTAATAATTTAAGTGCTTTTCTTCCCTCAAATTTATTTTTGCAGACAATTCTAATATCATCCATATACCTGAAATATTTATAACCAGATTTGATCATTATATCATCAACAGGATTTAAAAAAATATTTGACAAGAATGAGGATGCGTCTCGGTTTTGAGGAATTCCTCTTTTAGTATCTGGCTGGCACCAATTAGAAAGTAATTTATTAAGTTGACTTGAAACTTTCTTGAATTCCTTTTTCTTTTTTGAGTCAATAGTTAAGTTTCCAATTTGGAAATTTAGAGTATTGTTTAAATCTTTAATACTAATGGATTCATAGTAGTTCGATAAATCGGTAATTAGTAAAACTTCATTTTCTTCTTTATCTAATTCTATCTTAGTATCAGATAAAAATTTATTCCACTCATCAACCGCATATTTAAAAAAATATTTGTTACTCCAATCTGAATTTACTCTATGTGAATAGATAGATGCTGAGTGAATTTTATCAAGTTCAGGAGCTATAAAGTCGACACAAGCTTGATAAATTAATCTATCAATAATATTTGTTTCGCTGGAATACCTAATTGTATATCCTGGTTTTGGAATGTCAAAATGTAGCGCAGGACTTGGTTCGTACAATTCATTTGATTCAGTATATTTTTTTAATTGCTCTGAGAAGTATGTTTTATTTTCGAAAATATCCCTAAATTCTAAAAAGTCGGGAAACCAATCATCTCTTAAATCTTGTTTAAGTCTTTTTAGAGCAATATCTAAGTTATATTCAATTCCACCAATCTTAACTTTTGATAGGTCTATTTCGTCTAGTTCAATTTGTTTCTTCAATTTCTCAATGTTTCTTTACCTTGCGCACAACGTAAGTGTATATGTACCAGTACACATACCTCCACTATATCTTTTATTCCTATATTTCGTTTTAAGTATAGCGCCCTACACACCTAACCAACAATAAATACTTATAAGCATTTAAAAGCGGTTATTACTTCCAACAATATGATAACTGGGAGATTTACCATAGGGTAATTGGAAGTATGAAAGTACAAATTTCACTTGTCCCGTGAATGACTAATATGGATATAGTTTTTAACATTTTAAATAACCCTTAAGTCATTTAATATGCACCCAGTTATTCCTTCAAATGTTTCTTTCGTTTCAAATAACCTATATCAATGCCTACTCCTATTCTAAACTCGAAAACAAAAGATGCACGATCTTCGATTTTATCCTCAAAATAAAAGTTATACCCCAATTGGGCTGTTGAAGTAATAAAGAGGGCCTGATTACTTCTAAATTTTCCTGTTACCCCAACTCCTGTTCGGAAATTGCTATTGTTTAGAAAGACCTCATCTTCTGAATTCATTGATTTGGTTTGAACATAATTTCCCTGACCGTATACATATGGAATAAAATAGGTTGAATTCCCTCTTGTTAGAGAATACCTTACTGGGTTTAAGATACCTTTTATTCCAAATTCAGTTTGACTTTCACTGTGATTGTACAGTATCCCAAAGCCCCAATAAGGTAAACGGGTTAAACTGCTCCGAGTATACTTATCAAATTGTATTTCAAATGACCACAAAGTTCTTTCCTGAATATTAAACTGCTGTCCCACCTGCAAAGTGACATCCTTAAAACCCCAACTATTATGCTTAGCATAAACCAAATAAGGGCTTAAGATGATCAATATTAAAACGATTTTTTTCAATTCGTATGTCTGCTTATTAACGGTCAATAACTCATCAGAAGAATGAAACTAATTTAAACTGTTTTTATCTGTAATACAACTTCACAGTTTCCCTCTATTCTTAACCGTAAATAATATTACTTTCACGCCATGAACGCAGGTACACCTTCGGAAATCGTAATTCAGGGCGCGAAGACCAACAATCTTAAAAACGTATCATTAAAAATCCCGCATAATCATTTTATTGTGGTGACAGGGATTTCCGGTTCCGGGAAATCGAGTTTGGTATTTGAAATTATCGCTCAGGAAGGGCAACGGAGATATTTTGAAACCCTCCCCTCTTTTGCGCGTCAGTTTATGGGGAAACTCAACCGTCCGGATGTGGACGAAATTGAAGGTTTATCCCCTGTGATTGCCATTGGTCAGCGTACTACCGGCATGCATGCCCGTTCTACGGTAGGGACTTTATCTGATCTATACGATTTGTTGCGTTTGTTGTTTGCACGTACCGGGAAAACCGAAGCAGATATTTCACTTTCGCGCGCACTATTCTCTTTTAATTCAGAGGTTGGAAAATGTTCGCAATGTAATGGGATTGGCAAAAAGGAAGAAATTGATCTGAATCGTTTAGTTGTACATCCCGAAAAAACGCTTAGAGAAGGTGCTTTGGCGCCTACACTCCCCAATGGGTATATCATGTATTCGCAAGTGACTATTGATGTGCTTAATCAGGTGTGCGAAGCTGAAGGATTTAACGTAGACATTCCATGGAATCAACTCACTGCAAAACAGCAGAAAGTCATTCTATATGGCAGTGAAAAAATCAAAGTTCCATTTGGTAAACACAGTTTAGAATCCAGACTCAAATGGACTGGAATTAAAGCCAAACCCAGAGAAGAAGGGTTTTACAAAGGCATGATTCCGATTATGTCGGATATTCTGCGTAGAGATCGAAATGCCAATATTTTGAAGTATGTCCATTCCGTAACTTGTCCCGAATGTCAGGGCGCACGTTTGAATTCAGACGCATTAAGCGTAACCATTCAAGGGCAATCCATTGCGAAAATCGTACAGCGGGAGTTACACCAATTAAAAAACTGGATCACCTCTCATAACTGGGAACCGATAGCGCATGAAATCATTCAAAAAATCCTGACTCAGGTAGATCTGTTGACAGATTTGGGTTTGGGGCATTTAAGTCTGGACCGACCAGCAAATACCCTTCGAGCCAGTGAAATCCAACGGATTCGGGTAGCTAATCAACTTTTGGTGCCCTTAAGCGATGTCTTATATGTCTTTGACGAACCATCTATTGGTTTGCATCATGAAGAAAACAAACGTCTGATCTACCATCTGAAACAGCTGGTTCAAAAAGGAAATACGGTCATTGTTGTGGAACATGATCTGGATACCATTTCCAGTGCAGATCATATCATTGAAATTGGCCCTAAGGCCGGAATTCGTGGTGGTGAAGTGATTTTTAATGGGGCTTATTCTGAATTTAGAAAACAAAAAGAACTACGCACCACAAGCCCAACTTTACAGGCGTTAGAAAACCAATATGTAGCACATCAATCGGTCTCTGCTCCAGTAGTAAATAATACAGCTATTACATTATTGGGCTGTAGCGAAAGAAACCTTAAAAACATTGACGTGACGTTTCAGTTGGGTAAACTCAATGTGGTCAGTGGTCGTTCCGGAGTTGGGAAATCCAGTTTAGTAAAAGACACCTTGCTTCGAACGGTACGTCAACATTTAGGATTGGAACAAGGAACACCTACTAAAATCAAAGGCCATCGGAATCTGGATGCCATTAATAAACTCATTTTTGTAGACCATTCTCCTATTGGTAAAACCCCACGGAGTAATCCTACTACATATTTGGGTTTATCAGATCATATCCGGGATTTGTTTGCCAGTCTCCCAGAAGCCAAAGAAAGAAAGTATACCAAATCTCGTTTTTCATTTAATTCCAAAGGCGGCCGTTGCGAAACCTGTCAGGGTGCAGGGAAAACTCAGATCGGCATGCACTTTTTGGGAAATGTAGATTTGATTTGTGGCACCTGTAATGGAGATCGATTCAATGCAGAAACGCTTGAAATTAAATTCAAAGGATTGTCTATTGCAGATATCTATCGATTATCCGTAGATGAAGCGCTCACCTTTTTTGAAGATCAAAAGAAACTTCAAACCGGACTAAAAGTGTTACAGGAAATTGGGCTTGGATATCTTCAATTAGGACAATCCTCCACCACACTTTCAGGTGGTGAAGCCCAACGGATTAAAATTGCCAATCAACTACAAAAGAAAGATACGGGAGATACGCTATATGTCGTTATAGAACCAAGTATAGGGCTTCATGCCAGTGACGTACAATCGCTCTTAAATTTATTCGATCGTATCAAAAAGCAAGGCAATACTATCGTCTGCCTGGAACAAAACGAAACTATTATAGGTTGGAGCGATTGGCACATTGAATTGGGGCCACAAAGTGGTTCTGCCGGTGGAGAAATTATCCATCAAGGTATTCCAAAACCAACCAGCCACTCGCAGTCTCCTATTTCGCATGATACTACAGATGTCAAATCCAACGAGATCGTGTTAAATGGTGTGCGTACCCATGGACTTAAAAACATTGATATACGCATTCCAAAAAACCAACTGACTGTAGTCACCGGGCTTTCTGGTAGCGGTAAATCTTCATTGGTATATGATACGCTATTCGCAGAGTCTAATGCACGATTCACCGAATCTTTATCTACGTACCATCGAAGCTTTTTGCAACAAAACAGTGAAGCTGTGATTGATTCGTTTTCTGGATTAGGGCCTGCCATTGGTATTCATCGAAAAGGAGGCGCTGCTTCACCCAGATCTACTGTTGGAACACTCTCCGGAATTTATGATGCATTTAGGTTATTGTATTCTCGAATGGCACAACAAGCAGGAGAAATCTATACCGCCCAACACTACTCTTTTAATCATCATTTAGGCGCTTGTCCGGCCTGTGAAGGTTTTGGTGAAATCCAGAAATGTGATCCGGATGAAATCATTGTTTCACCTGATAAATCCATTTGGGATGGTGCGATTTCTACCAATAAAGCTATTGCTTATTATGCCGATCCAAATGGGCAATTTATGGCCACTCTTCGTGAAGTTGCTCTACAGAAAAACTGGAATATCGAACGCTCATGGAATCATTTGGAACCTGAAATTCAGGAAACCATTCTCTATGGTACCGGAGATACTGAATGGGATGTGACCTGGAAATATGTCACCAAAACCAGTTCCGGAACTCAGCAATTAAAAGCTAAATGGTTAGGACTTTGTCGTTATATCGATGATGAATTTCAAAGAAGACGTCACAATAAAAACATTCAGCCTTTATTAGACTTACAACACCATGTGACTTGTGAGATATGTAATGGGAGTCGCTTAAAGCCAGAGTTATTACACACTAAATTTCTAGGTAAAAATATCCATGAGCTCACGCAGCTAAGTATTACTGCATGTTTAGATTTACTAACAAATGAAGGAGCTCAAATGGATACCACCACACATGCCATCAGTAAAGTGGTACTGCCTCCGGTAATTCAATCGTTGCAAACCATTCAGGATTTGGGATTGGGATACTTAAATCTGGATCGGTCGGTAAATACTTTATCCGGTGGTGAAAGGCAACGAATCACACTAGCCGGACAATTGGCGACTCATCTCTTTGGCGTTACTTACGTGTTGGATGAACCTACCATTGGGTTAGATGCTGGTCAGGTTTCTGTTCTATCTAACATATTGAAACAAATTGTAGCCAATGGAAATACGGTTGTTGTGGTAGAACATGATCCGTCATTTATTCAAACTGCTGACTATTTAATTGAAATGGGCCCGGGCGCAGGAGTTTTAGGTGGTGAAGTGATCTATCAGGGACAATTAGATGGATTGGAACATGCACCTCATTCGGTGACTTACCAAATGATGCAAAAAACTCAGCTTTCCCCAACGAAAACCACAACACCAAGAGGAAAACTCTTTGGTCTACAGGGCGCCTCTGCACACAATCTAAAATCAATTGATGTTGAATTTCACGGACAACAGATTATTGCTATTACAGGAGTTTCGGGAAGTGGTAAATCCAGTTTGATTAAAGATGTCCTACATCAATCATGGGTTAAACACAAAGCTGTTCACTGTAATGCTACCTACGGATTCGAACAATTTGATGAGGTTATTTTGATTGATCAGGAAACCGTTGCTTTAAATCGATTGAGTACACCTCTCTCCTATACCGGAATTCTGGACGGTTTAAAAACACTTTTTGCAAAAACCGAAACTGCCAAAACTCTAGGTTTCAAAAAAGCGGATTTTTCCTATCAAAGTAAAAAAGGGAAATGTCCTACGTGTAATGGAAATGGAAAGATCAAAACCAGTATGGATTTTATGAGTGATCTGTGGTTAACCTGTGACGCATGCCATGGGCAACGTTATCACCCATCCATTCTGGAATGTAAGTTCCAGGGGCATTCCATTGGGGATTTACTTCAAATGACCATTCAGGAAGCTGCCACTTTTTTTGAAGAGAAATCCATTGTCGCACAACTCAAAATCTTACTCCGGGTAGGCTTAGGTCATTTACATCTGGGGCAAGCCGGAAATACGCTTTCTACCGGAGAAGCACAACGTTTAAAGTTGGCCAAATCTATGTGTAGCAAACAATCAAAAAAAGGGAAAACCTTATACCTGTTTGATGAACCCAGCACCGGATTACATTACTTCGACTTATTACCGCTCATTGAAGTTTTCCAAAAACTGGTTCATGATGGGCATACTGTACTTTTTATTGAACATCATTGCACATTAATTGAATCCGCCCACCATATTATTAAACTTGGCCCCGGAAGTGGGGATTTGGGAGGAGAGTTGGTATGAATTGAGGCATAGAGACAATTGACTTCTAGTCAATCCCTCTGGTACCTTTATCTTTTGCGTTATTCTTTAATAAACTTCAATCTGGAATTCCGTTTGTTTACCATCCGAATCAAATACAACCCGGAAGGCAAATCAGATACATCTAAAGGTACCTGAGAATAAATAGTCGCTGTTTTTACCAATTGTCCATTGGCATTATAGATTTGAATTTGTTGACGACTTTGAAGATCTGAGAATTCAATCGTAATCAGATTTGAAACGGGATTTGGATATACAGACCATTGGACCTCCTTGTCTAAATCATCGACATCGGATATGATGTCAGAGATTAATCGAATATTTTTAGTTCCGTAATCAGAAATATAAAGCTTATCCTGATTCTTATTGGTAGCAATCCCATTGGGTCTGTTAAACTCTGCATTCTGCGCATTACCATTTGTATTTCCAGGATTTCCGGTTCCGGCAAACTCCGTCACCACTCCATTGGTACTGATTTGATAAATCTTATGGACTCCAATCCCTGTGGCATATAGGTATCCGGAAGCATACGTTAAAAAACCAATCCCCCATGATCCTGACTTAGGTACTTTACCGATGAATTCTAAACTATCTCCTGCGTGTGTAACTTTATATATCTCACCATCCGAAAAATTGGCTACGTATAAATTATACTGATCATCATACGCCATTCCTACCGGGCCATTTAACAATGAATGATTGCAATAAAGCGAAACCGTTCCATCAGGGGCCAGTTTGCTAATGCTATTGGAGGAACTGGTGTATTGACTCACATATAATGTGTCGCTAAACGGATCAAAAATAATCCCGGAAGCTCCTGGAATTTTGGGCCCATAAGCAGTTTTCGCCCCATTTTGGTCTAATTTATAGACTTGATGATCTTGATTGGATGAAGTAAAATCCACCACATATAAGTTTCCTTGGTGATCAAATGCCAATCCATTGCAGGAACTATAACCTGTTGAGAATGTGGAAACATTACCCGCTGTATCAATTTTATATACAGATGATCCTCCTGTGGTGGATACGCCAAAGTCTGATCCGTAAATATTGCCCAGACTATCTACTACGATAGCATCGTTAATTCCTGAGTTGGGTCCTACCAGTGTGGTTACATTTTGTGAAAATAACATCCCATTGATCAATAGGAACAGCGTAAGAATTCTGGTTTTCATAGTATAGTTTTGTTTCGTTCGGTTATTGATTTTATGTAGTTCTCTTATGTTATTAAACAAGAACAATCTCATTCAAAACAAGTTAACTAACTATACTATTAACGAAAGATCAAATGTAAAGGTGAGGCTAAATATAAATTGCTTTACGCAATAGTTTTAAAAGCCTGCCCTAAATGGTCTATAATATTCATTGCAGTTAAACTCTCTCTGCTCTCTGTATGTAAGGCTAAATCTCCAGCAAGTCCATGAATATAAACCCCTAAAATAGCAGCTTGTTTAGGGCCATACTTTTGTGCCAATAATCCGGTTAAAATTCCGGTCAACACATCGCCACTTCCTGCGGACGCCATTCCCGGGTTTCCGGTCGTATTAAAAAACACTTCTCCATCCGGACAAATTACCGCAGTATGCGCGCCTTTTAAAATCACAAAAACATCTTGGGTCATTGCAAACTTTTTTGCCTGTTGCAATCGTTCAAAAGCGCCTCTGGATGGTTTCGGGTGTAATCTTTTCCATTCTCCAAGGTGTGGTGTTAAAATAGATTTAGAGGGAATCGTTCCAAGTGTTGATTCATCCTCTGCACAGATATTTAAGGCGTCTGCATCAATGACAACAGGTGATTTAGCTTCATCTAAAATATTTTTTAGAGCTATTTTAGTCGCGTTATCCTGTCCTATTCCTGGGCCTATCCCTAAAGTTTGCGTATCATTTAAGTGAGAATGGGAAGTCAGATATTCATCATGGGCATCCGGCACAACCATCACCTCAGGAATAGCTGTTTGCAAGATATCTACACCGCATTTCGGCACCTGTGTCGTCACCCAACCCGCACCTGATTTCAAAGCGGCTTTTGATGCCAACACAGCAGCTCCCATTTTACCTAAACTACCTGCTGCAATGAATGCATGTCCATAGACACCTTTATAATCAAACTTACTACCGGATTGATGAATCAACTGTGCCGTAAACTTTTCAATGGTGAAATACTCTGTAGATTCGTGTAAAACAAACTCTTCACTAATCCCAATTGGAATCACGATGAGTTCTCCGACATTTTGATAATTCTCAGGGAACATAAACGCTAACTTGGGAAATTCGAAAGTCAAGGTATAATCCGGTTGAAAGATTATCCCATTATTCTCATCATTATCCTCGGCAAACAAACCGGATGCAATATCAATCGCAATTTTAGGCTGAACACTTTGATTCAATTTCTCCATCAAAGCCCCACACCACCCTTCGACTGGTTTTGACAAACCGGAACCAAGAATCGCATCAATGGTTACATGCGCATTTCCAATGTTTCCAAACGCTTCTTCAGATTCCAATACCTGAATATGGATATCCAACTGTTGTAGCCTGCTTTTATTGGCTAAATAATCCGCACTATACCTATTTCCAAGTTTAACTTCGTACACGGAAACCTGATATCCGCTCTCATTCAGCAATCGTGCAATCACCAAACCATCACCACCATTATTCCCCATTCCGCAAAACACATTGAAAGTCGTTTGCGTATTGAACTTCTTTTGAATCCAATGAAAAGCATTTGTAGCTGCTCTTTCCATCAAATCCAATGAAGAGATAGGCTCATGCTCTATCGTAAACTGATCCGCCTTTCGAATTTGTTTTGCTGTGAATATTTTCATGTCAATCAGCTCTTTCTGAGCTTCACGATTATGGATTTAGATGCCGGAGTATTACTGATCTCCGCTTTATTTTTTAAAGATACTAAAACATTGGCTTCAGGGAAGTATGTTGCCGTACACTTTTCAGGAATATTATATGGATAAACAATAAACTTCTCTGCTACGCGGATTTCATTATCATCCTCACAAATTATATCCACAATGTCATTCGCCTGTAAACCCTGTTTTTCAATATCATTTGCGTTCATCAAGATCACTCTCCGTTCGTTATAGATTCCTCTGTAACGGTCATGTAATCCATAGATGGTGGTATTGAACTGATCATGTGTTCGAATGGTCATCATCAAAAACTCATCATCTGCAATCTTTATTTCCGAAGCTTTATTTACCGTGAAATTAGCTTTACCTGTGTGTGTTGGAGTAAAGTCTCCAGCTCTGGAGTTGTTTGGTAAATAAAAACCTCCCAACTGACGCACACGCGTATTGAAATTATCAAACCCAGGAATCGTTGCTTCAATTTTATCTCGGATCAGGTCATAATTGGTTTTAAAACTTCCCCAATCGGTTTTTGTATTCGATTTTAAAGTGGCCTGCGCTATTTCAGCGATAATGGTCGGCTCACTCTTCAAATGCTGTGACAATGGTTTCAAATTTCCCTGTGATCCATGCACCACACCCATTGAATCTTCTACACTCACAAACTGCGCCTTTCCGTTTTGCAGATCTCTTTCAGATCGTGTGATACATGGTAATATCAATGACGTTTTTCCATGTACCACATGACTTCTGTTTAATTTGGTGGAAACCTGAACAGTCAAATTACATTGTCTCAAAGCCTTTCCTGTTAACTCCGTATCAGGTGTGGCTGAAATGAAATTCCCTCCCATTCCAATAAATACTTTGGCTTTGTTTTGGTGCATAGCTTCAATGGCCTCTACAACATCAAAACCATGGGCTCTCGGGGGATCAAATTGAAATTCACGTTGTAGGTTATCCAAAAATCCAGCTTTTGGTTTTTCCCAAATTCCCATGGTACGATCTCCCTGTACATTACTATGGCCACGTACCGGACAGGTGCCTGCGCCTTTTTTACCTACACTACCTTTCATTAAAAGAAGATTAACCACTTCTCTAATGTTATGAACACCATTTTTATGCTGTGTTAACCCCATAGCCCAACACACAATGATCTTTTTCTTTTCAATCAGCAATTGGGCTGCTTCTCGAATTTGGCTTTCATCCAATCCGGTTTGGGAAACCAAATTGTTAAAATCTTGTTTTTCTAAATCGGCTTTTAAATCTTCAAACCCTTTCGTCTTTTGTGATATAAATTCCTGATCTAATACCTGTCCTTTGTTTTCTTCCTCCGCCTCTAGTAATAGCATCATCAAAGCTTTTAACAAGGCCACATCACTATTGATTCGTACCTGTAAGAAAATATCCGTAAGCTGAACTCCTTTACCTAATAAGTGTTTCGGTTTTTGTGGATGTTTAAAATTCATCAACCCGGCCTCTATCAAAGGATTCACAGAGATGATCTTACCTCCATTCTTTTTGGTATCCTCCAAAGCAGATAACATTCTGGGGTGATTTGTTCCCGGGTTTTGCCCCATCACAATCACCACTTCAGCATGTTTAAAATCTTCAAGAGTCACTGACCCTTTTCCAATACCTAAAGTCTCAATCAAACCGGCACCACTGGATTCGTGACACATATTCGAACAATCCGGTAAATTATTCGTTCCAAACTCACGTGCAAAAAGTTGATACAAGTAAGCTGCTTCGTTACTGGTTCTTCCGGAGGTATAGAATACCGCTTCATTTGGAGAATTCAGATGATTTAATTCACTCCCTATCAGATCAAATGCTTCTTTCCATTCAATGGGTTGATAATGGGTATCTCCAGCTCTTAAAACCATTGGATGAGTAATCCTTCCCGACTTACCAATCTGATAATCGGACCAACTCCCTATTTCTTCCACAGAATGTTTTGCAAAGAATGCAGGATCTACTTTTTTGGTGGTCGCCTCTTCTGCGATAGCTTTTGCCCCATTCTCACAATATTCCCCAAGTCCGGAACGATGTCCATCCGGATCAGGCCAGGCGCAACCAGAACAATCAAAACCATTCTTTTGATTCATTTTATTTAACACCTTTAAAGCTCTCGGTAAAGCCATTTCATCCAATACATGTTTTACCGCAGAAGTAACGGCCTTAACACCAGCCGCTGTAGATTCCATCTCTCCAGATTTAAGCCCCGTAAATTTTACCGGAGGTTGTGCATTTGTTCTTTTTATCATTTAAGATTTCATTAGTTTTTTAAGGCTTTTTTAAAGCCGGCCAAAACTCCAAAAAAATGTTTATTCAGGAGTACTATTTACAGTGGAAAAAAAATTTGACAATACTATGACCAAATAAGGATTGAACGATTTTTTTTGATATATTGTGAGACGCAAAAAACAGGATTTTTATGTCAAAAAACTTACGACATCTATCGGCTCGTAAAGGCCTAGAAGACAACTTATTTGATAAGCTCGGAAAACTCTCTTTAGAAACCGGAACTCCGGATAAAGAAAAACTGAAGGAACTTTCTAAAGAGTTTTTAATAGGAGATGCGAACACTTTTGGTACCGCTACATTTTATGATTTCATGAAACCCGAGAATAAGGGGAAGAAAGCTTATGTATGTAACGGGTCGGCATGTTTATGTGCCGGAACCCAGGATGAAGTCCAAACTGAACTGGAAAAACATCTGGATGTCAATGAGATTGGACATATGACCTGTTTAGGGCGATGTCATGAAAATGGTGCTTTCAATTATAATGGCCAAAACTACTCTGCCAAATCTGCGGATGAAATTGCGCAAATTGTAAAAGAAGAGTCCATTCCTCATGAAGACTCCTATCACATTGAATCATGCTGTGAGCCTGCATTAACCAAACCATTTGATGGGATGGATTATCTGAAAGGTCTTTTGGGCAAGGTGTTGGACATGACACCGGATGAATGTCTGAATGAAATCATAACCTCTCAAGTTCGTGGTCGTGGTGGCGCTGGATTCCCCATGGGAATCAAACTTAAAAGTGCCAAAGACACCCCTTCCGATATCCGTTATGTAGTATGTAATGCTGATGAAGGCGATCCTGGAGCATATTCCGATAGATATTTAATGGAAAAACAACCTTATCAGGTATTGTTTGGAATGATTACCGCGGGTTATGCCATTGGTTCCAGTTGGGGTGTCCTATATATCCGGGCAGAATACCCGGATTCTCCGGTGATTATTCAGAATGCCATTGATGAAATGACCAAAATGGGATTAATTGGCCATAATATTTTGGATAGCGGATTTGATTTTCATTTTAAAATTATAAAAGCACAAGGTGCTTATATCTGTGGAGAAGAAACCGCTTTATTATCCTCTATTGAAGGACAGAGACCAGAAGTTAGAATTCGTCCGCCATACCCTACTCAAGAAGGTTTATTTGGTAAACCAACAGTCGTTAACAACGTGGAAACTCTGGCGGCACTTTATCACATCTTTGAAACCAGCGGTGCACATTACGCTTCATTAGGTACGGAAAAATCAAAAGGAACCAAGCTTGTTTCTTTAGACGGACACTTCGTAAAGCCTGGAATTTATGAAGTTGAAATGGGTACACCACTGCGCACGATCATTGATGATCTGGGTGGTGGGTTTAAAATGCCTGTGAAAGCCATGCATACCGGAGGTCCTTTAGGTGGTCTGGTTCCGGTGACTAAAATTGACGATCTAACATTGGATTTTGAATCATTTGCTGAAAATGGATTCTTACTCGGACATGCCACTATCGTGTGTATTCCTGAATCTTTTCCAATGATTGAATATCTGGAACATTTATTTGAATTCACCTCCTTTGAAAGTTGTGGTAAATGTTTCCCCTGTAGATTGGGTTCTAAACGAGGAGAAGAATTGCTTCACAAAGCCAGAACCGAAGATTACAAAATTGATTACGAATTATTTACAGATTTATTAGAAACGCTACAGCAAGGTTCTTTATGCGCTTTAGGTGGAGGTCTTCCACTTCCGGTTAAAAATGCGCTCATGTACTTTGATGATGAACTGAAAGAATATTTTACCAATAAATAGTCTTAGCGTGAGAGGTTCAATTAAATTTTAGGAAATTATGAAAGTAGCATATATAAATAATCAACCATACGAAATTCAAGAAGGAGAAACCATGTTGGCGTTTATGAAACGCCACATCGGTGAAAAACCTGTTCCTACATTATGTGATGCACCAAATTTGGATCCATTCGGGTCTTGTAGAGTGTGTAGTGTGGACGTAGCCTTAGAAAAAGATGGCAAAACCAAAGCCATGGCTTCCTGCCACACTCCTATCTCTGAGGGACTACATATCTATCCGGATACTCCAAACATTCAAAAGCTTCGTAAAAACATTGTAGAATTAGTGATTTCAGATCACCCATTACTTTGTTTAACCTGTGAGGTTAGTGGAAACTGCGAACTTCAGGATGTAGCTGCCGAAGTAGGCTTAAGAGATGTGAGATATCCGGAGGGTGCGAATCATTTAGACACACCAAAAGACCTGTCTCACCCTTATATGACCTCTGATTTATCAAAATGTATCAACTGTTACCGTTGTGTCAGAGCGTGTGATGAAATTCAGGGACAAATGGTCTTAAGTATGGCCGGTCGTGGGTTTGACAACCACATTATCAAAGGAATGGATCAATCATTTAATGATTCTGATTGTGTTTCTTGTGGGGCTTGTGCGCAGGCTTGTCCAACCTCTGCAATATCGGATATATTCGAATCTAAGAGTGTGGCTACCAAAGAAACCACAAGAACCATTTGTACATATTGTGGTGTAGGTTGTAATCTGGAAGTTTCAACTCTGGATGGAGAAATAAAAAGTATTCAGGCACCAATTGATGCCGAAGTTAATCAAGGCCATACATGTGTAAAAGGTCGATATGCCTTTGGATTTTACAATCATCCGGAGCGATTAACTACTCCATTGATTAAACGTAATGGAGAATTTGAAGAAGCAACATGGGATGAAGCTTATGATCTGATAGCTGGCAAATTCACAGAACTCAAATCTGAATTTGGATCTGATGCAATTGCTGGAATTTCATCTGCAAGATGTACCAATGAAGAGAATTACTTAATGCAGAAGTTTATTCGTGCAGTTGTTGGTACAAACAATATTGATGGTTGCGCCAGAGTATGTCACTCTCCTACCGCATTAGGTATGCAACGTGCATTTGGCACCGGAGCAGCGACTAATTCTATTGAAGACCTAAAGATCACCGATTGTATTATGGTAATTGGTGCCAATCCAAATAGTGGTCACCCGGTTACGGGAGCGAAAATGAAACAATTCGCAATGAAGAATAAAACCACCATTGTGATTGATCCAAGACGTACGGAATTGGCTAAATATGCGACTTATCACCTACCATTACGCCCTGGGACCAATGTCGCTTTACTTAATATGATGATGTATTTCATTCTTTCGGAAAACAAAGAAGATGCATCGTTTATCGCGCAAAGGACTAATGGTTACGAAGACTTTAAGAAAAGTATTCTACAATTAGATGTAGATGAAATGGAGCGTGTAACAGGTGTAGATCAAAAGCTGGTTCGCGAAGCTGCTTTAGCATATGCCGCAGCATCAAATGCCATGAGTTTCCATGGTTTGGGTGTAACCGAGCATTCGCAGGGAACATTTACAGTGCAACAAATTGCCGATTTAGCCATGCTTACCGGAAATATTGGACGCCCAGGTGTAGGGGTAAATCCTTTACGTGGACAAAATAACGTTCAGGGTTCTGCCGATATGGGAGTTCAACCACATCAGGGAGCCGGATATTTAGATGTGACAAATTCAGATATCAATGCATTGTATCATGATTTTTACGGAGTATCTGTTCCGCAGGAAGTTGGATATAAAATTCCGGAAATGTTTGATGCTGCATTAGATGGTTCATTAAAGTCTATGTGGATTATTGGTGAGGATGTGGTACAGACTGATCCAAATACACAAAAGGTAATTAAAGCTTTAAATAGCCTAGACTTACTTATTGTACAAGAGTTGTTTATGACCGAAACTGCAAAACATGCAGATATCATTTTACCGGGTGCTTCATTCTTGGAAAAGAGTGGTACATTTACCAACGGTGAAAGAAGAGTTCAACGTGTGCAAAAAGTTGTGGAGCCTATCGGTAATGCAAAAGCAGATGGACAAATCATTGTGGATATCATGAACCGAATGGGATATGACCAACCGGATTATGATGCTGCAACTATGCTGGAGGAAATCAATCAAATTGTACCATTCTTCAAAGGAATTACCTGGGATAGATTAGGCGAGAATGGATTGCAGTGGCCGGTCATGGAAGACGGCACAGACACACAAATTCTTCATGCCTCTGAATTTAAGAATGGTAAAGGAAACCTGGCGTATTTTGACTGGAGAGAGTCTGAAGAAATCATAGAACACCAAAAGGAATATCCATATATCATTACCACAAACAGAGACTTAGAACATTATAACTGTGGCGCAATGACCAGAAGGACCAATAATGTATTGATCCATACAGAAGATGTACTACAAATGAATCCTGCGGATGCTGCTGAAAAAGGTATTTCGGATGGTGATATGGTCTGCGTGGAATCCCCTCGTGGAAAAGTTGACATTCGTGCATCGGTTACAGATGCAGTAAGACCCGGAGTGTTAAGTACCACATTCCATTTCCCAGAGATTATGGTGAACAACCTCACCGGAGACGTGCATGATAGCGAAGCTAAATGTCCGGAATACAAAGTAGTTGCCGTAAATTTCAGAAAAGCCAAAAACACGCATCTGCGTAAGGCTGGAGAACTTATTGAAAAGTAAATTAGAAAAGGAGCTGTATAGGCTCCTTTTTTATTTCTCGAGTTTTAGATTTTGATTACTAGAACACTAAAAACTGTAAATAAAAATACATCAGCAACATCACTATTTTACCCAGGAATGGATTTACATGGGTGTCAACAATGGATTTAATTTACATTGTAAAATGCGTGATGTTGGGGGCAAGAATTTCGAAAGCAACTTCGCACAAAACCCGGTTGGAACTCACCCATCATAGGGAGACTACGTACGAACTTAATGAAAGTGAAGGTTTATTCCCCGCATGTTCCAGACGCTGTAGTGGTTTTTAATTTTATTATATATCTATAATTGCAAACACACCATTACTACTATATTTACCCCAAAAGTAAATCTTCTCATTCCCCACCATCCTTAATGAAGCAGGATCAAAAATCACACCCTCCTCCTCACTTTTCAATATCACATCATTAAACTCTTCTTTTCCTAAAGCACTGATTTTAACCAATACCAAATTCGGAATTGAATGCTCACCATTTTCTTCAGGCTCATCCAGATTAATTTCATCAAAATAATCTCCCTCATTGTAAATTACAAAACAATCCCCGTCATCATTAATCTCAACACTTGGTTTAACAGCCTCAGAAAAATCATCATTTACATTAAACGACTGCGTCTTTTTAAGCAGATATTCCCAATGAACTTCACTTCCATCTGCAGACATTTTTACAAGAATCAAATTACCGTTGATTTTGTCTAGACCACCATAGTTAACTGAATATTCTTGTGTCAGAACCAACGTTAAAGACCCATCCTTATTTAGAATACATTTTTCCGCTTCTAATTTACGTAAAGGGACCCCTTTATTTTTAGCGAGACTCTTTATAGCTTTTTGTTTAGCCTTTTCATTGTCATCAAACCATCTCAAAACGATTTGTTGACTAAACGATCCCAGATGCTTGAATTCAATCGTATTTTCTTCTACATTAACCAAGACATAAAAAGTACCTAAAGGATGATATTTAGTTCCTTGACTATATGTACCTGCCAGAATAATATTTCCATTATCATCAAAGTTTTTCAAACATCCTTTCTCTGATACAAAAAGTGATTTATCCTCAAATTTCACATCAAACCTTTTACCTTTCTCAGATTCTACATCAAAATAAACTACAGATATATAATCCTCATCTCTCATTCTCCGAACTGGAGAAAACCTACTTCTTACTAAAAATGATACTGCTCCAGCATTAGATATATCTACATCATAGATTTCCATCTCCATTACAGCACGCTGCTCTTCAAAATGAGTAAAATGATTCACAATTTCCATATCATAATTCACTGTCACTCCGATAATTTTTGCGCTTTCTCTATATTTGACCTCCTGATATGAAATGCAAAAAAAATCTTTGTTATCTGATATCACTATTTCAGGAAACATAGCATACAGACCTGATTCAAACTTGAATTCATACGCCAAAACCTCGGTAATTTTCGAATTCTTACCCGTCTTTAAATTAACCTTAAATACACTTACCGCAATATTACTACCGTTCAAATCTTTAGCGCTTACTACTTCATCCGGGTTTTTGATTAACCACTCTGAAACAAAAATCAAAAACTCACCATCTTTAAAAATGACATTCTCAATAGATGGTGAATCAAAATTAGATTCTAAATTAACCTTTACACTTTCACCCCATTCAAACTCATTGTTTAAATACCCCAATTCTAAAATGATCTTTTCATCTTTCAAAAAAGTATGGTAGGCAACCAATCCTTTTTCATCCTCACTTATAACCATAGGAGGCTTCTGCTTTTCAATATTATAATCCTTACTTAACTGAATTTTTTGTGGCTGGGTATAAGCTGAGAGCATATTTGACATACAAACCATGAACACTAGAGCAAACTTTTTCATAACAAAATTAGAGTTGATTTAAACAAGCCGCGAAAGTACTTTTTTATCCTAAAATCTCGTAAACTTATCCTGGCATTTAAACCTATACATTCCATATTTTCCATTAATCTTGCACCAGAGTTAAAAGCAGATCATTTTGGAGCATCAAACGGATATATTATTCATCACACCACCATTTACACAACTCAACACCCCCTATCCTGCTACTGCTTATCTAAAAGGATTCTTTAACACACAAAATATTCACACAGAACAAATTGACCTTGGAATTGATGTTACTTTACGACTATTTAGTCGCGAAGGATTTAAAGACATATTTCAATTGATCGATGCATATGACTTTGATTTATCCGAAAATGCATCACGAATCGTATCACTTCAAAATGAATACATTAAAACTATTGATGATACGATACAATTTTTACAAGGAAAGAACCCCACACTCGCCTATCGCATCATCTCTCGGAATTATCTACCGGAATCTTCTCGTTTTAACGATTTACAAGACCTGGAATGGGCTTTTGGAGAATTGGGGATCAAGGACCAGGCAAAACACATTGCAACGCTTTATTTGGAAGATATAGCTGATTTAATCGTTGAAACGATCGACCCATACTTCGGTTTTAGCCGATATGCTGAAAAAATTGCAGTAGCTGCCAGTAGCTTTGACGAAATCCATAATCATCTGGAAGAAGATGATAATTTGATAGATGCCTTACTTACCGAAGAGCTAGAAAAATCAATAACAAAGCACCAACCAAAAGTAATTGCTATTTCTATTCCTTTTCCGGGAAACCTTTATGGCGCCTTAAAATGTGGACAATACATCAAAGCCCATTATCCCAAGATCAAAATCACTATGGGTGGTGGATACCCTAACACAGAGTTACGATCTTTATCTGATTCCAGAGTTTTTAAATACACGGACTTCATCACTTTAGATGACGGTGAGGCTCCGTTATCCATTCTATTAGAACATATTAATGGTCATAGGAATTTAAAGTCTCTTAAACGCACCTTCGCTTTAGTTGATCATAAAGTCCAATACTTTAATGGAGCTCCTGAACCTGATTTCGCACATGCAGAAGTAGGTACACCTGATTATGAAGGACTTCAGTTAGACAAGTACATTTCGGTAATTGAAATCGCTAATCCTATGCATCGCTTATGGAGCGATGGACGTTGGAATAAACTTACTTTAGCACATGGTTGCTACTGGGGTAAATGTACTTTTTGCGATATCAGTTTGGATTATATCAAAAGATATCAGCCTGTTACCGCTGAAATTCTATGCGACCGGATGGAAACGATGATTCAGCAAACTGGAGAAAACGGATTCCATTTTGTAGACGAAGCTGCACCTCCTGCGCTACTTCGGGACTTGTCTTTAGAGATTCTAAAGCGTAATCTTACCGTTACCTGGTGGACCAATATCAGATTCGAAAAAAGCTTTACTTCTGATTTAGCAAAATTGATGAAGCTTTCCGGTTGTATCGCAGTTTCAGGTGGACTCGAGGTCGCTTCCGACCGACTTCTAAAACGCATCAAAAAAGGTGTAAGTATTGAGAAAGTCTCTCAAGTAACACAAAATCTTACAGATGCCGGAATTATGGTACATGCCTACCTGATGTATGGTTTCCCTACCCAAACTACTCAGGAAACAATTGATTCTCTGGAAGTTGTCCGTCAGTTATTTCAAGCAGGAATTGTTAATTCTGCATACTGGCATTTATTTTCAATGACCGCACATAGTCCAATAGGTTTAAACCCTGAAGAATTTGAAGTGATCCGAGAAAATAATGAATTAGGGGCTTTTGCCAATAACGATCTGGTGCATACAGATCCTAAAGGAACTGACCATTATAAGTTTGGAGATGGGTTAAAAAAGGCCCTTTTCAACTATATGCATGGTGTTGGTTTTGATTTCAATTTAAGCGAATGGTTCGATTTTAAGGTTCCTAAAACCACCATACAGAAAGACCTCATTCTAAAATACCTGGAAGCCAATTCATTTCAAAAAACAACTTCAAGTAAAAAGATTATTTGGACTGGTAATAAACACATTAAACTCTCAAAGAAAAACTCAAAAAAAGCTACAATTCAAATTAATAATTTAAATAAAACGCTCACTTTTACCCTTCCCTTGAAACAAGCTGAGTGGTTAACACGTATTTTAAAAGAATCACATTACAGCAATAATTCCTCGTATACCTACGGTGATTTGGAGAATGAATTTAATGATCAGGAACTGGGTTACTTTTTATTATTCTGGAATGAACTCACTATTACAGAGTTACGAGAAAATGGTTTATTAATGTTATGATATGACATTTTTTAATCAATATTTCCCCGGAAAAAGGTGTAAATTAGTGGCAATTATCCGTACAAATACAGAATGACTTCAGATAATTTTTTAAATAACATCAATTTCAAAACTACTGAACCAGGAAAAGGCAAAATTCTGGTTTCAGAACCTATGCTCCCCGATCCAAATTTCTTCAGATCTGTGGTTTTATTGACGCAACATGATGAAGAAGGATCTCTGGGTTTCGTACTCAATCATATGAGTATTGTTGATGTCGACAATGTTTTACCTGAATTCTCAGTTAAGAACCTTCCAATTTTCATAGGTGGCCCTGTAGGGAACGATCAATTATTCTTCATCCATACACTTGGAGAGGAATTGGCTCAATCTCAAAAAATTATGGATGGGTTATATTTAGGAGGAGATCTTAAGCATCTGGAATTCATGTTAAACAACGGTTTGGCAAATGCGGATCAGGTTCGTTTTTTTGTTGGTTATTCGGGATGGGACCCGGATCAACTCGATCAGGAAATCAAAGAAAATTCCTGGATCATTGCTACTATTACACCAGATCAGGTCATGAGCGACTCTGAAGAGTACTGGAAAGAGATCATGGTTGGCCTGGGTAAAGAGTTTGCCCTAATGTCTAACTTCCCTTCTAATCCGGGATTAAACTAAATCCCGCCCCCTTCTTTTACATTTAAAAGTTAATTTACTATCATTGGCGCTTATTTGTTGTATTTGATTCCATTCAATGTGCTTATGAGATTAATTTTTACGCTGTTATTTTCATTTTTAGTTTGGCAAATTCAAGCTCAGGACTATGTAGACCTGGCTAAATTTCATTATGCAAACACACCCGTAAACCAATTTGATAGCACAACAAATGGCACACGTGTACAGGAATTCGGGTTAGAT
This sequence comes from bacterium SCSIO 12643, assembly GCA_024398135.1. Lineage (NCBI taxonomy): Bacteria > bacterium SCSIO 12643. Next base: position 3,691,842 of record CP073750.1, on the reverse strand, counting down.
CTTACTCTACCACTGGTATTAGAAAATGGCAACGCAATCATTACCGGACTGTATGCTGAATCTATCTCTACCAAAGTATCTCCTCAAAATTCCAATTTATCATCAGTTTATACTGCTAATATTAAACTGGGAATGAACTTCAAATATGGTGACAAATGGGAAGGAACATATGTTTTACTTCCTAAACTCTCTTCGGATTTTAAAGCTATTGGTAGCAAAGATTTTCAATTAGGAGCTTTTGCACTTTTCAAATACAAAAAGCATGACTACTTCAAGTACAAATTCGGGATGTATTATAATGGCGAATTATTCGGTCCGTTTTTCGTTCCCATCTTAGGTTTATATTACCTGAGTGATAATAAGAAGTTCGAGGTGAATCTGGCACTTCCTATTTCAGCTGATGCCAATTACGCGTTTAACGATAAATTTAGAGCCGGTATGAACTTTTTTGCGTTTGTCCGTACCTATCACTTAAACGAACCATATCAAGGCAATCCAAACAACTATTTGGCTAAAACTACAAATGAGGTGTATGGATATCTTCAATATCACGTTAAAAAAAGCATTTTACTTCAGGCCAAAGTGGGCTACTCTATTGGGCGTAATTACAGAGTTTATGATACTCAAGACAAGATCACATGGGGACTTTCTGCTTTCAAATTTGGAGATGATCGTAAACAACTGAATGCGGACTTCGCTGACGGCATGATCTTTCGTGTAAAACTGATTTACAGATATCATATCGATTAGTATGCGTCCCGATTATCAGGAGGCTCTCCAACAAGCCAAGACCAACAAGAAGTCTATAAAAAAGAAAGTGCAAAAGCTGCGCAAAATGCGCAAAGGCGCTGTAGATAATATTATTCACCCTTTACACGAAGAGACATTTGAACATATTGATTGTTTACAGTGCGCAAATTGCTGTAAAACTACAGGTCCTCTATTCACAGATCGCGATATCGCTAGAATCTCAAAGCATTTGAATCTTAAAGAAGCAGAGTTTATTGCGCAATATTTAAGGATCGATGAAGATCAGGATTTCGTTTTACAACAAGTGCCCTGCCCTTTTCTTGGAGATGATAATTACTGCGGTATCTATGATGTTCGTCCAAAGGCATGTGCCGCATACCCACATACGGATCAAGTAAACCAAATTGGAATCCTGGCATTGACCACAAAAAATGCGGCCATCTGTCCTGCTGTAGCTTCTATATTTGAAAAGCTTTAATATTCCAGAACGTTAAAACCCACTACAACACCTCGAACATGCCGAGAACAAACCTCCAGCACGCATCACATCCGATCTCAACTTACCGACTACGGGTGAATTCCAGATTTCATTGAGTGACGTTTCATATACATTTCCAATGTCCAGGTTGAAACACCTTCCATGAGCCGGAATCACACTACCATCTGACTTTACCATAATATTGGTAAAAATGGCATTACAATAATTCCCAATGATTTTTTCCGGTTCTAAATAATAGGTTTGAAGGTCTTTAAGTGTATCTATTTTAGGTGAAAAGAAGACCGGAATTTTGCTTGTGCCTTTTTGTAGTTCATTTATTTCCTCCAATAGTTTTTCTAAATCCATGTTAGAAAAATCAATTTCATCAACATTGGAATCTACTGCCGGATAAATCGGTCCCCACTTACTCATGTTATGTAGTTCAGCCGCTTTTTTTGTGGTAAACTGCGTATGCATAAATCCAACCTCCTTGATTGGAAGCCCATCTAATTCTTCTAAAAGTTGCTGCAAGTGACCTACGTTCCACTCTGTTATGGCACAAATAATCGAAACTTCAGGAACTACATCCTGATAGGCTAACACTCTAATTCCTTCAACCGCTTTTTGAAACGATTTTTTATTCCCACGGATTTCGTTATGAATATCTTGTGGACCATCCAGTGAAACAAACAGTTCGTTTAGCCCTGATTCTGACAATCCTTGTGCCTTCTGTTTTAACGTCAAAGCATTGGTGGTTACCGTGGTGTACAAACCTTTTTCATTTGCATACTTCAAAGAGTCTATCAGATATGGATATACCAATGGCTCTGTAAACGCGTAAGCCAATTTGGTATTTGGAAAGTATAACGCTGTTTCGTCAATTACTTTATAAATCAGCTCTAAAGGCATATTAATGGGATGAGAGCCTACCAGGTTTTGCGCAAAATTGCTTTCCAGATTCTGATTACCTACATCGCACATTTTACAATGAAGATTACATACATTGTTGACTCCCAAAACCATCCAATCGGGATCAAAGTACAGTTTAGTTGGATGCAATCTTTTATTGAGAGATTTTAACCTTGTAAGCATCTAAAACATTTCTTTTTAAAACATAAAAAACATACATCCACAACCCAAACATCAACCACAATCTTGGAAAACTCCCCAATATGGCTAAAAAATGATCTGAGTCCCATAAAATTCTGGTATACCCAATATTAAACCATCCAATAGCAATATACAATATCAAAATCACCTTTATTGGTGGATCTAAACGATCGCTTTGAAGTTGAGCTAATAGCACCACAATTGGAAAAATCAATAACAGAAAATGATAACTGGCACTTGCTGGTAAAAGCAGCATAAAAGTACATCCTGTAAATGCCAACAAGTAATTGTAATGTGCTTTCACCTTCCATAATCGTTCAATCATCAATAAATAAATCACGAGAACTCCACCGGTAACCACATATGTTAAGATTTTAGCTTTTTCCAGTTCAAATAAATTCTTAAACAAAGCACCCCAGGATTGAAAAGCAATGGATTGACTTTCCTGTCCTGCGATTTCACCCTGTAAGTGAGCTAAAAACACCTGATCAATAAAGGTAATCGTAGCATTCCAACCCACCACTCCAATGACAACTCCCATCATCACCAACAAGGTTCCCAGAGCTAAAAAAAATGTGCTGCGATTTTTCAAAAGATAGATGGGCAAATACACTACAGGTAGATATTTAAACAGAATCCCCAGAGCAAACATACTCCCCGACAACAACGATTTTCCATGTTGATCCCAATAATACCCCAGAAACAATAGGAAAGTCAAAATCAGATAGAATTGACCTAAATAGAAATTATTAATCAACGAAAAACCTGAAAGCACTACTATCAAAGTCGCATTTATCCACGACCATAGTGTTATTTTTCGGATGATTGCAATTAAACCTATTAACACACACGCATTAAGTACCGTCCAGATTTGCTTAGCCAACAACATTGAAAACCCACTCAACGGATACATGATAAAAACAGTTGATGGAGGAAACGGAGTGAACTTCGCGTAAATTCCATCATACTTATCTGCCTGTTCTAAAAACCAGTCATTATCATAAAACAAAGCCACATCATGCCCTTCACTAAACAATTGTGCAGCAATATAGTAGTTTGGAAAATCCCAGTTAATCTGGTTAAACCCAGGTAAGATTCCTTTCCATAATACACCTACTGATAGTACAACCAGCAATAGTTTTGGGAAATATTTTCGGAGGTGCTCCATCAGGAAAAAATATTTTTAACCACAAAATAAGCTTCTCTTGTATGCGTTTTCAATTCTTCCCAGTTTTTTAATGCATAGACCCTTTTCCAGATATACCCTGGTCGCAAGTAAAATCTACGATAGGCCTCTTTTTTTAAGCGCATTAAACCTTCTGCAGATACCTCTCCTGTTCCCATCGCAATAAAACTCCCGGATTGATCCATTTCCTTCTGGTTATCAGTAATCAGCCCCATTTCCAAAGCCTCCTCTCTAAAAGACGTTTGAACTCTTGGTACTGCTACATTAAACGAGGCATAGTCCGCATCAATCTCAATCGCAAAATCTACCGTATTTCTAATAGATGCCTCAGTTTGCCCTGGCACTCCAATTAAGAAAGTTCCCATCCTTTTTATCCCTACCTTTTTGACTAACTCAAATGTCGCTCTAACCTGAGCGGTGGTGTATTGTTTTTTATACTTATCACACAAATCGTCTTCGGCCCACTCCACTCCAAACATAATCGTGTTACATCCGGCTGCTTTCATCTTCTGAAGTTTCTTCACATCCAAAACATCTACCCTGGAAAAACAAACCCAATTAAATCCAAAGTTCTCCGAAATCATAAAATCTAAGATTTCTGATGTTACCTTGTTATTCTTATAAAAAGTTTGATCTGAGAAATACAGATATTTTACCCCTAAATCTTTCAATTGCAGCAATTCCTGCTTTACACTCTCAGCACTACGTTGTTTAAAGTTCAGGAACGACATAATGCAAAATGTACATGGATATGGGCAAGCATAGTTGGTCAATACCGTAGCCATTGGGTATTTATTTGCAAATGGCATTCTATACAATTCATTCTTAAACAAATGATGTTGTGGTACGGCCAACTCAATTCCTTTAGTTTGTTTACTACTCGGACGTGTTATAATACCGCCATTACTTTTATAAGTCAGTCCATTTATTTCTTCCGGATTGTTTAGTATGAAATGTAATGGCCCACTATCAAAGAAATCAGTGATAATTCCGTCCAACCAATCTGTTTCTTTTAAATACTCTGTTGCATTTTCTAAAAACAAATCTCCGGTAGACAAAATCTTAGCCTTCGGGAGTTTATGATTGAGCATTTTAAAGAATGTCTCATCCTCCTCAATAGAAACCGAACCACACTGTGTAATAATTAGTTCTGGCTGAAAACCAACCGCCATATCTATGGTTTGTGGTATGGATAATTTCTCTGCAATCGCATCGCACACCAGACATTCAAAATTGGGGCCGTTGAAAAAACTAGATTGAATTACGAGATCAACCGGTTGCGGTAAGTAATACGCCTTGGATACTTTGGAACAATAATAATCACGTATATAAATTTCCTTCCCGGGAGGGTTTAAAAACAATACCTTTATTCCATTTTGATCCATGCGTTATCTGTAGGTTTACTGCTTAGTTAATACGTGTTTATAGTTTTTAAACGCAAACATTAAAGTAGACCAAAAACTTCTTTTCTCACTTCTAATGTAGACATGAAAATAAATCAAGCCAAACCAGGCCTGAAACAGTAGATTTGGCGGTAGTTTAATCAATTGCTTCACCACAGGATACGTCCATGGCCATAAAACTGCAGTTTGAAAAAACTTCTGCAGATTTTGCATCTCTCGAATATTCGGAATTTCCAATTTACTTTCCGTAAAGAAAGACTTGGTTAATTTTTCGTAATCAAATGTCGGGCTTAAATAGCCTTTGGCAAACGCATAATCCGTTAACTCAGTTCCCGGAAAAGGAGAAAACAAAGAACACCACGGATAATCTGCTTTTATTTTGATATTTAATTCCAAAGTGGAAAAAGCATCCGCCAGGGTTTCGTCTGGCAATCCAAGTATATTATATGTTCTGAATTTGATTCCTGCCTTGTGTAACAATTCCGCTGCTTTTACGATTTGCGTATCAGTGAGCTGCTTTTTTAAAATCTGATTTCTTAAATCTTCATTTCCTGATTCTATTCCAAAAAACACAGATTTACAACCAGCTTCTGCAAGTTTAAATGCATAAGCTTCATCAGCTGCAACCAAATCGGCCCGTACCAAACAAATAAACTCTAGTCCGACTTCACGTTTATAGATTTCCAAAAACTCATACAACCAGCTGCGACTCATCCCAAAAACATCATCTGCAAAATAGATAACTTTCACATCGGTGTTTTGCACTAATTCCTTACACTCTGCAATCACCTCATCCATTTCGCGAATTCGGACGTATTTCCCCTTTCCTTTGTATAAGTCGCGCATGGCATCTTCAAAACAAAAGCTACAATGAAAGGGACATCCGCGGGAGGTTATCACATTACGAACTGATCTATCTAATCGAGAATCTAATTGACCATACAAAAACCGATCTGGAAAAGGATAATCATCCATTCGTTTTGCCAGATTTCTCAAAGGATTATGTTGTACCTGATTATCTGAATCGATATAAGATAAATTGGAAACTTCCGTAAAGGACTCCTGAAGATCTAAACGATTCATAATCTCCACCATCGTCTCCTCTCCTTCACCCTTTACAATATAATCGACCCCTTCTTCTTTTATAAAGTCTCTAAAAAAAGTAGGATGGGCTCCGCCAAAAATGTTCTTTACACTATACTTCGTCTTGATTTCACGCGCCATTTGCAAAGCCCAATTATGACTTCCACTCATGATGGAAAAGCCTACCAGATCGGGTTTAAACGCCTGAATTTCGCGCTCAAAATCTGCCAGCTTATGTCCAATAAGCATTTTGCAATCATGACCATTTTGCTTCAAAATGGAGGATATATACATCGGGCCTAAAAACTCGTAATCCAAATTTTGAAGAAATAGTAATCTAGCCATGTAAGCGTAAAACTAATTATCTAAAATAATTTCGCGCGCTTTTCCTCTACTTTTCTTAATGGAAATTTACTCTAATACTAAAGTAAAATGAAGTGTTAAGTGGATAATATTTTGAAAATCATTTAGAATCGCGAACGGATACTCGCTTCCAACTTTCTGGAATAATCTTCTGTTAACCATTTTAAATAGTTTACAGTACTATTACAAATACAATATGAGTATTTCTTAATACGTGCATCTATGTCATCTTTCAAGAATCTTGTTAGATATAGCGCATCAAATAAATCCTCACTATTCTCCACACAAATTTGAGTTTGTTGCTCAATTGATCTTTCCAAAGCTACCTTCGGTCTTAAACACTCATGAATGGCTTGTTTGTATGCGGCCTCAATATCGAAATGTACTTCTTTAGATTTACTAAAGTGTTTTCTCAACTCTTCCGGCATTTCATAAACGAAATTCCTTTGAATCTCCTCATCATTCATGATATTATTCAAATAATGAAGTGGTGATCTAAAAATTCGTTGCCAGTCAATATCTGCGCCCCATAAACCAAAACGCGCCACATTATTCCCCAAATCAATCACCTGAAACTCATTCTTTCCAGGAATGATACGCGAACCACGACCAATCATTTGATAATATAATGTCAAAGATTTTGTCGCTCTGTTCAAAATAATGGTTTCTACCGTAGGTTCATCAAAACCTGTAGTCAAAATCCCTACCGAAGTTAAAACCGCATTTGGAGTCACTTTAAACCAGTGAATGATATCCTTACGTTCCTGACCGGTATATGTATTATCTAAATGTCTTACATCATAACCTGCATGTTTGAACGTTTCTAAAACATGCTTTGAAGTTTGAATACCGTTATTGAAAATCAAAGTCTTTTTACCTAAAGACTTTTCTTCATAGATATTCAATAATTTCTCTTGCATGATAAAATTGCCATACAAGCGCTCAGAGGAAGCCACAGTATAGTCACCATTCGCACCTACTTTCAGAGAACTTAAATTCACTTGTAAAGTAGTCGTGACTGCATTTGCCAGGTAACGATTCTTAATCAGAGAAGCAATACTTTCACCAACGATCAACTGATCATAGTTATCTTTCATTGGTAACTTCATATTTGAACTTAAAGGTGTAGCAGTCACCCCAAGAATAGAAGCGTTTTCAAAGTATTTAAATAATTTTCTAAACGAGTTGTAGTGCGCCTCATCGATAATTACCAAACCAATATTATCTACATTGGTTTCATTATCACGTAGACGGTTGTTTAGTGTTTCCACCATCGCTACAAACGAAACGTAATCTTCTTCAAATGGAATATGTTTTACCTTACTATCGAAAATCATATTCTTCACATCAAAATCCGTTAACATTTTGGATGTTTGATTACAAAGCTCGATTCTATGCGTAAGGATTAAAACTTTCTTTTTATGCTCCTCGATAAATCTTTTGGCAATTTCCGAAAAAATAACCGTCTTCCCTCCTCCTGTTGGTAATTGATACAGCAAATTAAAGCCATCTTCCTCATCATTTAACTTCCCAATAATTTGGTCAATAGCCTGTTGTTGATACGGATATAATTGTTTTACTGCTTTTTCCTCAATTAGATTTACCGACATAATTTGATTGCTTTTTCCCTGAAAATTTCGCAAAAATAACCATTTCTTAATGTATTTAATAGTCTATTCGATAGGAATGTATTGATTTATTTCAGTGACTTTTCCATATTCTCATTCATTCGTTAACCACCATTTTATAGACCTTTAATTTTAAAACACTTACCACAGGCACACCATTTAAAAACACTCATGCATATCACCTCTTGCCCTGACGGAAATCATTTAAATCACAATAGTGTTCGCGTAGTTTCGCACAAAACAAAAATTAGACTATGGCTATAAAAACGATCATTGAACCTTTTAAAATCAAAATGGTTGAACCTATTCGCATGAGTTCCGAAGAAGAAAGAAAAGAATATTTGGAAATAGCGCATAATAACCCGTTTTTGTTAAAGTCTGAAAACGTTATCATTGACCTCCTTACTGACAGTGGAACATCAGCGATGAGTGCAAAACAATGGGCTGGAGTGATGGAAGGTGATGAATCTTATGCAGGTTCTCACTCCTGGTTAAAAATGGAAAGCGAAATTCAGGAACAAACCGGATGCAAATATGTACTTCCAACCCATCAGGGACGTGCCGGAGAACGAATATTATATGGACACCTGGGAAGTCCGGGCAAAGTATTTATTAGTAATACGCATTTTGATACCACAAGAGCTAATATTGAATTTTCGGGCTCAACCGCATATGATATACCTATTGAAGAAGGTAAAGACCCGTCCTTAGAACACCCATTTAAAGGGAATATGGATGTCGCCAAATTGGAAGAACTTATCCTACAACACAAACCAGAAAATATCGGAGCAGTCATCCTTACCGTTACTAATAACAGTGGTGGTGGTCAACCTGTGAGTATGGCAAATGCTAAATCGGTAGGTGAAGTCTGTAAAAAATATGATGTTCTATTTGTACTGGATTCATGTAGAATAGCTGAAAATGCCTATTTCATTAAACATAGAGAGGAAGGTTTTGAAAATCACACCTATAAAGATATTGCCAAAGAAATGTATCGTTTAACCGATGGTTCGGTAATGAGCTTGAAGAAAGACGGACTGGTAAATATGGGAGGTTTTATCGCATTGAAAGATCCTGAACTGGCTGAAGCGTGCAAAAACTTATTGATTATTACGGAAGGCTTTGCTACTTACGGAGGTTTATCAGGAAGAGATATGGAAGCCATTGCTCAAGGGTTAAAAGAAGTTTTCAGACCGGACTACTTACAGTACCGCATTAAAAGCACTGGTTTTTTAGGGGATAATCTTCATAAAATGGGAGTGCCAATTATGCGTCCAACCGGTGGTCACGCGGTTTATATTGATGCCAAAGCGTTTTACTCACATATTCCGGTAGATCAATATCCGGGACAAGCTCTGGTTTTAGATCTTTATAAAAAAGGTGGAATTCGTGCGGTTGAGATTGGTTCCGTCATGTTTGGTAAATACGATTCTGACGGTAAACTTATTCCTTCACCAATGGAATTGGTTCGCTTGGCCATGCCAAGACGAGTATATACACAAAGTCATGTAGAATATATCTTAGAGGTATTCCAGGAATTGATTAAAGAAAAAGATCAGGCTAAAGGAATACGAATTACCAAAGAACCCAAATTCTTACGTCACTTTACGGCTCACTTTGAAGTGATTAATGATTAATTACATATTTCTTTTCTATTTAGATTTAACCATCTGTTTACCTCAAAAGCGCTCCAAACGGAGTGCTTTTTTTATGCCTTTATTTCGCATTTCATTGTAGCATTCTCCCCTATTTAAATTCATCGATTTTTTTCACAAATCAAAAACGCATTTTCACCAACTCGATTTCGTGTTTAACAAAACCTCTCATTTTAAGCTTTCATGATGCCATACATTTGAATCGTGAAATAAAAAACACAACATAACTCATAAAAACTCTTTTATTAACACGCTCAAATAACCTGTACTTAAACCACAATAATAGCTTCGGGAAACTCTTCCCGAAGCTTTGCAAATTCTTCTTCTACAATCTACTTACGTGTACCACCACAGTACACTCCCTTACCGTATGTTTTGTTAGTTTTGGTTCGTTTATATTCCAAAACAAAAAAGGCATCCAATTGGATGCCTTTTCTTTGTGCTAGTAATTAATCAAACTCTACCTTACTGAATTACTAACCTCATAATCTCTTGTTGCGCTCCGTGAACCATTCGTATGAAATAGACTCCTCTTGCCAAATGCTGCACATCAAATTGAACCTGATTTTGCATGTCGGCCGGATTTAGAATTTGTTTTTCAACCAACTTACCATTCATTGAAAGTAAGCTCATTTCCATTTCACCGGAGATATTTCCTTCTACTTCTACTCTAACTACATCATGTGCTGGATTTGGATAAACACTAATTTTTGCAGCTTCTAAACTTGGGACATCCAAAATGAAATCAACAAATACCGTATCTGATCCTTTACATCCATTTCCATCTGTAACCGTAACGCTTACATTTCCCATGTTTGTTAAGTCTACTACATACGTTTGAGAAGTAGATGATAAATCACTCCATAGATAAGAGCTAAATCCTGCTCCTGCATCTAATGTGTATTCCGTTGTAATACCATCAATCCAAACAATAGAAGTATCCTGCCCCAGGTCTACCAGTACCGGGTCAAATACAGTAAAGGTGACCATATCATCCGATAAACAACCATTACTATCTGTAGCAGTTACCGCATATGAATATGTTCCTCCACTTAATGCATTTGCATCCACAAGAATATCTGTTGTGGTCTCTGTAGTATTCCATACATAGCTTACAAATCCAGATGAAGCTATCAAAGTATCCACTTCATAAGCACATAAATCATTCGCTCCTGAAATCGTTACACCTGTGGCAACAAAAACATTTACATTTATAGTATCTATACCTTCACAGCCATCTGTGTTTGTTACAGTTACCGAATAATCCATTGCACCTGCTACAGCTGAATTCACATTCAATGTAGCATTTGTTGAATTATCACTCCATACGTAAGAATGGAATCCGGCACCCGGATCAAGTGTTAAACTTCCTCCAAAACAAATTGAAGTATCGTTACCTAAATTAATCACGATTGGAGCTGGCTCTGTAATACTTACCATAGAAGTATCTGAACAACCATTCGCATCGGTTACAGTTACTTCATAAGTTCCCATCGTCAATCCAGAGATCACAGATGTTGTGGCCATATTATCCCATACATATGAATATGCTGTGGTTCCTCCGGTTACCTGAACAGAAGCGCCTCCATCAGCACCATTATAGCAGGTCACATTTGAATCAATAACTGCATTCGCTACCAATACAGCAGGTTCGGTCACTACTCCCGTGTTCGTTGATGTACAACCGTTTGCATCTGTCACGGTTACAGTATATGATCCTGCCGATACTCCGGTAATTGAAGCAGTAATAGCACTGTTGTTCCAATCGTAAGTATACGTTCCCGTTCCTCCCGTTGCAGAAGCAGTAGCTCCACCGTCCAATAAACCATTACAAGTTACATTACTATCAATTACAGTACTTGCTACTAATAATGTAGGTTCCGTTACCGTACCATTACTTACAGAAGTACATCCATTTGCATCCGTTACCGTTACAGTATAAGTCCCTGCCACCACTCCTGTAATTGAAGCTGTAGTCGCTGAATTATTCCAGTCAAATGAATAAGTCGTTGTTCCACCTGCGGCAGATGCAGTTAAACCTCCGTTCGCAAAACCATTACAGGTCACGTTACTATCTACAACAACATTTGAGGTTAAAACAGATGGCTCTGTAATTGTTGTTGAACTGGATGATGTACAACCATTTGCATCAGTTACCGTTACAGTATACGTTCCTGCGGCAACACCTGTGATAGTAGCAGTCGTTGCACCGTTACTCCATATATATGAATAAGCAACCGTACCACCAATAGCTGAAGCCGTTGCACCTCCATTTGATAAACCATTACAAGTGACATTACTATCTACGGCAATACTTGAAGTCAATACCATCGGCTCTGTTACTGTTCCGAAAGCAGAACCTGAACATCCATTCGCATCAGTAATTGCCACTGAATAACTTCCAGCTGCCAAACCTGTAATGGATGCCGTAGTTGCTCCGGTTCCCCATCCATAAGAATAGGCTCCGGTTCCTCCAGATACAGATACGGTCACTCCTCCGTCTGATAATCCATTACAGCTTACATTGCTATCTACCACTATCGATGCAGTAATGGATGCAGGTTCTGTAATTATTGATGAATTCGTTGATGTACATCCATTCGCATCCGTTACAGTTACGGTATATGATCCTGCCGCTACTCCTGTAATAGACATTGTTGTAGCGCCATTATTCCAGACATAGGTATATGTTCCAGTTCCTCCGGTGGCGGATGCACTTGCTCCTCCATTTAAATACCCATTACAGGTTACATTACTATCTACCACTGTGCTGGCCACTAATACAGCTGGCTCTGTTACAATTCCATTGCTCACTGAAGTACACCCATTTGCATCAGTAACTGTTACTGAGTAAGACCCTGCCACTACTCCGGTAATTGAAGCGTTAGTTGCCCCATTACTCCATGCGTAAGTATAAGGCGAAGTTCCACCGGTTGCAGACACTGTTGCACCACCGTTTGAAAATCCATTACATGTCACATTACTATCTACCGTTACACTTGATGTCAATATTGCTGGCTCTGTTACTGTACCTGAAGTAAAATCTGAACATCCATTCGCATCGGTAATCACAACCGAATAATTTCCTGCTGCTAAACCAATGATTGAAGCCGTAGACGCTCCAATTCCCCATCCATAAGTATAGGCTCCGGTTCCTCCTGTAGCTGAAACAGTCAAACCTCCATCAGACAATCCATTACAACTTACATTGCTATCTACAGCGATAGAAGCTATAACTGAAGCCGGTTCTGTTACCTCACCATTATTTATTGCAGTACAACCATTCGCATCAGTAACCGTTACTGTATATGTTCCTGCCACTACTCCGGTAATTGAAGCTGAAGTTGCCCCATTACTCCATGCATATGAATAAGCTCCAGTTCCCCCGGAAGCTGAAGCCGAAACACCTCCATCAGAGGAACCATTACAAGAAGAATTAGAATCAACAACAGTAGCTGCAACAAGAGCAGCAGGCTCGGTAATGATCACTGAGCTTGTCGCGGTGCATCCATTCGCATCGGTGATCGTTACATGATATGATCCTGCAACCACACCTGTGATTGAAGCAGTTGTCGCCCCATTACTCCACGCATATGAATAGGCAACTGTACCACCTGTAGCTGAAGCCGTTGCACCTCCATCAGAATACCCGTTACATGTAGTATTACTATCTACAACTGTTGCGGCAACCAGTACTGCAGGTTCTGTAATTGTAGATGATGACGTAGCAGTCAATCCATTATCATCAGTCATGGTAACCGCATATGTTCCAGCAACTAAACTGGATATGGTTGCTGTTGTTCCACCATTACTCCATAAATAACTATAAGGTGGTGTTCCATTGGTTGATGAAACTGTTAAACTTCCATCTGAAAAACCATTACAACTTGCATTGGTTTGAGCTGATATACTGGATGAGAACGGGCTAATTACTGTTTGATTTACTGTACAAGTGGCCGTATTCCCGGAACCATCAGTTGCAATCAACGTAATAGTTGTGGTTCCTAGTCCTAAAGTTGCTCCTGATGCCGGACTTTGTGTTATCGCTGGTGAACCCGTACAATTATCAGTAGCAGTTACTCCTCCCGTTAAATCCGGTGTTGAAGCTTGATTTAGATTATTTGCAACAATTGTAGTTGGCGTGGATGCACAAACTGTAATCGTTGGTGCGGTATCATCTACCACTGTTTGATTCACTGTACACGTGGCAGTATTTCCTGAACCATCTGTTGCAGTTAATGTAATGGTAGTCGTTCCTAATCCTAAAGTCGCTCCTGATGCCGGACTTTGGGTAATGACTGGTGAACTTGTACAATTATCTGTGGCCGTTACTCCACCTGTTAAATCCGGGGCGGTTCCCTGACAAAAGCCATTGGCCGAAATATTACTTGTAGACGCACATACCGTAATTGTTGGTGCCGTATTATCTATCACCGTTTGGTTTACCGTACAAGTCGCAGTATTTCCTGATCCATCAGTCGCGGTTAATGTAATAGTAGTCGTCCCTAGTCCTAAGGTTGCACCTGACGCAGGACTTTGCGTAATTGTGGGTGAACTCGTACAATTATCTGTGGCAGTTACTCCACCAGTTAAATCCGGTGCAGTACCCGTACATGAATTACTTGCCATAATATTACTTGGTGTAGATGCACATACCGTAATTACTGGAGCTGTATCATCTACCACCGTTTGATTCACCGTACACGTGGCGGTATTTCCTGAACCATCTGTTGCGGTTAACGTAATAGTAGTCGTTCCTAAACCTAATGTGGCACCTGATGCCGGACTTTGGGTAATCGTTGGTGAACCCGTGCAATTATCTGTGGCAGTTACTGATCCCGTTAAATCTGGGGCACTTCCCTGACAAAAACTATTCGCAGAAATATTACTTGGTGTTGATGCACATACCGTAATTGTTGGCGCGGTATTATCTATTACAGTTTGATTTACTGTACAAGTCGCAGTATTTCCTGAACCATCAGTCGCGGTTAATGTAATGGTAGTCGTTCCTAAACCTAATGTGGCACCTGATGCCGGACTTTGGGTAATCGTTGGTGAACTCGTACAATTATCTGTAGCAGTTACTGAACCTGTTAAATCTGGTGCACTTCCCTGACAAAAACTATTCGCAGAAATGTTACTCGGTGTTGATGCACATACTGTAATCGTTGGAGCTGTATCATCTACCACCGTTTGATTTACTGTACAGGTTGCTGTGTTTCCTGAACCATCAGTCGCGGTTAATGTAATGGTAGTCGTTCCTAAACCTAATGTGGCACCTGATGCCGGACTTTGTGTAATTGTTGGTGAACCCGTGCAATTATCTGTGGCAGTTACTGACCCCGTTAAATCTGGTGCACTTCCCTGACAGAAACTATTGGCCGAAATATTACTCGGTGTTGATGCACATATGGTAATTACAGGAGCTGTATTATCTACTACGGTTTGATTTACTGTACATGTGGCGGTATTCCCCACCGCATCAGTGGCGATTAAAGTAATGGTTGTAGTACCTAAGCCTAAAATCGCTCCTGCAGCAGGGCTTTGAGTAATTGCTGGTGGACCACAATTATCTGTGGCGGTTACTCCACCCGTTAAATCTGGTGCACTTCCCTGACAAGAACCGTTTGCTGTAATATTGCCAGGTGTAGATGCACATACTGTGATCGTTGGAGCGGTTACATCCTGAACAGTAACTGTCTTTGAATTTGTTGATGTTATTGAAAATCCGGAAGTTGTAGAAACCGTTACAGTATATGTTCCAGCTCCCAACCCTGTTATTGAAGCTGTTGTATCACCATTACTCCAGGAATAAGAAAAAGGTCCAGCATATCCGGTTGGATTTACTGTTAAGCCTCCATTCGTAAGACCGCCACAGGTTACACTACTATCAATTGTAATTGGTATTTCCAAATTAGGATATACCCGAACGGCATATTCTTCAACCTGCCCGAAATCAATATTCTCGCAGGGACCACTAATACCATTATCGAAAAAATCGGATAATACCCTCATTCTTATCAAAGTATCAATTACTGATGTTACCGGAGCTGTAATTGATCCGGTATGCGATATTTTTTTATCACTACTAAAAGCCAACTCTCCAGCATCATTAAAGTCACCATCATTATTCCAATCGATATACACCTTAACGTCTTCCTGATTATGAGTAAAATTAGTTACGGTAATAGACTTGGGTACTCCCTGTACAATTGTGGTTTGTTTGGTAGCAGTAAAGTCATGAATAAGTGGATCTCCCTGCCCCGGAACACTAGTTGAATTATCTATTGTACCAAAAATTACTCTTTTTATACCTAGCTGAAAGAAAGCCTGGTGCCCAGTAAATGATGGATTACAAAATGGCGCTGTGAGTTGTGAAAATAAAATGGTCGGCCAAATAGCGACCAAAAGAACGAGAATAGACTTTTTCATTTCTGAAATATTGTTTGTTAAATTTATCTATTAACAAATATGCATGTAGCCTAAGACCGGGTTATTGAACTATTTCGTTAAGTCGTTGAACTATATCGTAAACAACTAAATAAAAGAAGGTTAAATCAAATCTGAAGGCGTAATTTGATACGTTTTTTTAAATACACGATTAAAGTAAGACACACTATTGAAACCACATGCATATGCGATTTCAGAGATAGAACCTCTATTTTTCTCAATTAGATTTTTGGCCATATCCAATCGTTGAAGTCTTAGATATACCTGCGGAGTCATTCCGTAATGCTCTTTAACCGTACGCTGAAATTTAGACAAACTCATGGCAAAATCTCCCAGACTTTCGTTAAAGCTATACTCCGGATGGGTCAGTTTTGAATGTACCAGATTTTCAAATTGTTTTTCAAAATCAGACTTACCGTCACTTTCAAAATCGGAAGTACTTAGTTCTTGTTCTATTCTTCGTCTTAACTTCTTACGATTTTCTATAATCCCATTGACTCTGGCTGAAAGCTCATTGGCATTAAATGGTTTAGCCATATATCCATCTGCACCTTCATCCCATCCTTGGACCTTTATCTTTTCAGACCCTCTGGCGGTAAGTAATAACACTGGAATGTAATCTGTTTTTGAATTCGACTTTAATTCGCTTAACATTTCCAATCCGTCTTTTTGAGGCATGTTTACATCCGAAATGATCACGTCCGGGTTTATATTCAGGGCTTTTGCCAATCCTTCTTCCCCATTCTCAGCCTCTTCAATTCTATAATTCGGCTTCAATGATCTCTTGATAAAAGTTCGAATATCACTGTGATCATCCACGACTAAAACGACTTTCTTTTGATCATCTAATTCTGTTTCTTCCAATTCTCCATTTACATTGATGATAGTCTGACTCAAAGTCAATTCCTTTGGAATCTCTGTTGGGACTTCTAAATCATCCAATCTAAAAAACGGAATTCGACATACAAATTCTGCTCCTCCATATAATCCAGATTTTCCCACTTTGATTTCGCCATCTAATAATTGGATAAACTCTTTTACAAGCGCCAATCCAATCCCGGTACCCGCAGTATTTCCATTTTCCTGAGAACCTTTGGTATAGTAACGATCAAAAATATACGGGAGATCATCCTCATCAATCCCTTTACCACTATCGGATACGGTAATCAGTAAATCATCACCAATTTCTCCCAGACTCAAATCAATCACTCCTTTGGGTGGGGTAAACTTAATGGCATTCGTCAATAAATTCTTAATGATCTTTTCTACAAAGTCTATATCTGTTAACCCTTTTACACGTTGTAAGCGCACATAGGACTCAAAGTTGATTTCTTTCTGTTGGATCCAGGAATCTACTGAGGAAATGACCTTTTGCATTAAATCGATGATATCTACGGGCTCTTCTTGTTTCTTTAAGTATCCATCTTCCGATCGTGCAATATCCAACAACTGGGAAATCAGGTCGGTCAGGTAATTGGCTTGCTTTTTTACCAGGCCTAAATCTTCTCTAACTTCTGATTCCAGATTTACCTCATCAGAATCCAACAAGGCCTCTACAGGCCCTTTGATGAGAGTTAACGGAGTTTTTAATTCGTGAGAAATGCTTTGAAAGAAATCGGCTTTTGCCATACTCATCTTTTGAATCTCTACAGACTGTTCTTCTACCTTCTGCAAAGCTTCCTCGGTCAGTTTCTTTTCATTTTCTAAATCAATAGTACGCTCGGAAACTATTCTTTTTAATTCCACTTCTCTCCTCTCTGCATTGATGTTTTGCCACGCATAGGTTCCGAATATAACCAGCAGGATAAACGCACCTAAAATCCATCTAAACGCTGTGGTTTCATAAAAATACGGCTCAATGGTTATTTCCTGAGCCGCATATGTATGGCTCAAAATTCCCTGGCTATTTCTTGCTCTTACCTTAAATGTATAAGTTCCCGGTTTCAACTTTTTATAGACAGCATTTCTGTTTCTGCCTATAGTACTCCATTCCTGCTCGTAACCTTCTAAGTAATATTCAAAAGTGATCAGTTCGGGAGCAAAAAATGTAGGCGCAGTATAGGCAAATTCCACATCTCTATATTCTGCTGGCACCACTATTTTATCTGTCGATTCTATAAGAGTATTACCATAAGAAATGGCACTAATCAATACATTAGATAATGTATCATGTCCCTGGAGTTTCTCCGGATTAAAAACGGCCACCCCTTTCATTGTTGGATATAACAATGTCCCATCGCCAAACTGAATGCTAGACGATTGGAACCCACCATTTGTCTCTGAATGCCCCATTCCGTGGGATTTATTGAAAACCTGACATTGTACTTTATCCAATTCACCTCGGGCCACCTGAATTAGATCTTGCCTCTTCGCTCTAAATACCCCGGAATTACAGCTCATCCATAAATAACCCAATTGATCTTCACGAATGGTAGAAATTAGATTATCGAAAAGCCCCAGACTTTTATCTATAGTTACAAACTGTCCATCTAAATTCACTATAATCCCACTCCCATACGAACCTAACCACATGACACCCTCTGAATCAAAAAACACATCCCTAATCGTGTTTGAAGGTAAGCCATTGTTTTCGTCTAAACTCGTAACTTCTTTATCACGAATCATTCGAATACCATTGCCCTGGGTAGAAACGTACATATCTCCATTTGGAGACAATGTGAATTTTGTAATTCTGTCATGATCTATATGATCCGGAATAATATTACTCCATTCGTTATCCTTAAATTGAAAAACACCTCCCTGATCAGAACCGATTAAAAGCCTATCGTAAACGGTGTCATAAATCATAGCCAAAATCACCTTGCTACCTCCGCCCCAATCATCAATACGTGTAAATACGTCTGTTTTATTGGTATTTACATAAAAGATTCCATTGCCAAATGTACCACCCCATAACTCTCCATTAGCATTAGATGCCAATGACCAAATATCCGCTGTGATGTTATGTCGCTCATCATAAGACTTAAGCGTTTGTGTAGCTGTGTCTAATGAAAAGAAGCCGCCATTATTAGTCGCCATCCACAATCTTCCCTGATCATCCGGATGAATGGCTAAAAAAATCTTTTGGCCTAATTCGGTTTCATGCGCCAGTACATTCACCTGGTTTTGATAAAACTCGATTAATCCCCCTCCATTTAAACCTACCCAAATGTTTCCAGATCGATCTTCATAAATACATGAAATTTCTCCATTTGGCACACCATCTTCTCGCCCCCATTTCAACGACCATTCGGATGTTTTACAATGCAATTCATTTCCTTTACCTCCATACCAGAATGTGCCATTATTGCTTATACAAAACTGCTGAGATAAAAAGCCAATTTGATGATCAAATAAATATTCTGCTTTTAATGCTGTTTTATTGATTCGGTAAAAACCATCCTGATTTCCGAAATACAATTCCTGATCTTTCCCTATGTCTATAGCAAATCCATCTTCTTCGTGAAAACTATTCTCAATATAAACAGGTTCCGTTCTAAGATCCTTTTGTAAAAACACTCCTTTGGATGAAACAATCCAGATATCACCATTTGCATCAATAATCGCTTGTTCCAGAAGTTCTCCATCCAACACTTTACTTTGATGAAATTCTATCTCATCTCCAGATATCGCAGCAACTCCCTTTCCCTGAATCAAAACGCCTACCCGATCACCATATTGGAAGATACTGGTGATCCCAACACCCGGAAATCCATTTTCCAGATTATAATGTTTGACTTTACCATTTTTATAGCGATATAGTCCATTGTTCTCCGAACCGATCCAGATATATCCATCTTGATCTTCAAACAAACTAATCACACGCTCATACATCAATTGAGGGTGTTTGATATGCTCAAAAGTTAATCCGTCAAATCTGGCAATTCCACCAAATGTACCTATCCATAAGTAACCATCGGAAGATTGCATAATCGTATTTACAGAACTCTGAGGTAATTGATCCTCGGTATTCCAGTTATGCAGACTATATGTGTTTAATAAATGATTTTGATTAGATGCATTTCCAATGAAATACACAAGGCAAAAAAGGGTCAAAACCAACCATTTTCTAAATCCGGATATGTTAGTATTCAAATGTTCCAATGGCCTCAACATTGTTACAAGGGATCAAACAAATATATCATTTGATTCCAGAGGGATTAACTAAAAGTAAACTAAAATCACTGATTAGAATTATTTGAGATTCACAAATAACGAAATATACTTCACAAAGCCGAATCGCCTCTTTACTAACTCAAACATTCGTTTAACAAAACCTCCCAATTTAAGTGGTTTTCGCCCCATACATTTGATCTCGGATAGGAAATAAAGTTCATAAACACTTAACCTGATTACTTAAAACTAAAAAGGCATCGAGATAGCATCTCGGTGCTTTTTATCTTTTAGACCACATCTTTCATTAAAATATAGCGCATAAAAAAAGGCTTTGGAAATTTCCAAAGCCTTTTTAATATTATAAACAGATGTTTATTAGTTCATCAAAGCAGTTAATTTACCTTCGATTACATCTTTAGAAGTTGCACCAACTTGTTTGTCAACAACCTCTCCATTTTTTACGTATAAAATTGTAGGAATATTTCTAATTCCAAATTTCATTGCAGCTTGAGGATTTTCATCCACATTTACTTTACCCACAACCGCTTTATCGCCTTGCTCATTTGCAATCTCTTCTACTAAAGGTCCAATTAATCTACAAGGACCACACCATTCAGCCCAAAAATCTAGTAAAACTGGTTTATCACTGTTCATTACCATTTCCTCGAAGTTTGCGTCTGTGATTTCTACTGCCATAATCTTATATTTTGTATTTAACGTATCAATTTTAAAAACCGGGACAAATTTAATGTAACGGATTCATTATTTCTGCAAATATGGAGACAATTACATTGTGATCAAAACATAAAAAACTAATAGTCTCATAAAATTTGACTATGTCTCCACCCAATTCAATTACCCACTTTTAGGTATTGTACGCTTTTGCAATGTCTCATTAATTTGCCACATGGTCATGATTCATCGTAAAGCATCGAAAGATTTGCGTGTTCACGTTCTTGGATTTCAACAAAAATCCCAAAAACGTAAGTCTAAATGTTGTGACAAGATTAACAAAAAGGGCAAGTACTGTAAAAGATGTCCTTTACTTCCAATAATGGCATAATGTTATACTCTTAATAATCTCAATAAAAAAGCCGGTTGATATCAACCGGCTTTTTTTATATCTCATTTCAAAGTATTTACATCTTGACAATTCTTACAATTTGTGAATTTGTTTCGTTACTCACTTTAACAAAATATACTCCTGATGAATAGTTTGATAAGTCTAACTCTGTGATTTGCTCAATCGCAGAAGTTTTATACATCTGTTTACCTGAGCTGTTCGTGATTACGATGGTTAACGCATCATTATTTCCACGATCAATTTTCAACACATCTACTACAGGATTTGGATATAACATCACGCCCAATCCATTTTCTAACTCTTCAACCCCTACTATGGTCACATCAGTACATGCAGAAGTAGATGTACAACTTCCGGCACTAATACTCACGCCATATGTTCCGCTAACCGTAGGTGTGTATGATTGACTGGTCGCACCTGATATTGGTGAATTACCATTGTTACAATCGAACCATTGATAGGTATATGCTCCCGAAGCATTTGCGGTTAAAGTAGTTCCATTTAAAGTCACCCCATTTCCTGGTGTTGGCAACACATGAATTGTATCGGTAGAAATTCCGGTACATCCATTTAAATTGGTATAATATACTGTTAAACTCCAGCTACCTGCACCCAATACGGACGGATCGAATTTCCCATTACTTCCAAATGGTTGGATATCCAGCGTATCATTTGGATTTAGTGGACTAATTGGTGTTTGCACATAACCCGTTCCATTACCAAATAACCATGGATTTACATTAATAACAGCATTTGTTGATGCATCGCAAAAACTCAAACTATTCGGGAACGTTGGATAATCTGTTTTAATTACATTCACTATCATATCTTCTGAACTTCCACAGCTACCATTCGGACCAGAAATGCTTAAAGTTACTGTATAACTTCCTTGCGGAACTCCCATAGCATCAAACACACCGGAAGCAGAAATATATCCATTCACATCTGACCATACTGCGGTTACCGGACCGGAACCTTGATTTGGACCATTAGATAATACATAATTACTCCCCAGATTTACAGATGCATCCTGACATACATTGATTTGATTTTGGCTAAATGTAAAGCTATAAGGCTCTATAACTTTAATGTCCATTGTATCCACACTTAAACATGGCTGTGAAATGGTATACGTAACCGGATAATACCCTGCGGTCAGTCCTGTCGCATCAAATACGCCATTTACAGAATCTGTGATTTGTGCTCCACCCCAATTTCCTCCGGGAGTTGCCGCAGTTAAATTCACAGTTCCGCTTCCTTCACATATTTCCACATAGGTAATTGCGGTATTACTCAATGGCAATACCTGAATCAACATAGTCGAATCATTCGCACATAAAGTTGGAGAAGAAATACTATATGTAATTGGCCAGGTTCCTGCGCCTGCTAATGACGGATCAAAAACACCCGAAGATGTAACTCCACTACCTGTAAATACTCCTCCGGCTACATTTGGCGCCAAAGTAATCGGTGCTTCATTCACACAAATTGGATCATCAAAATTAAACCCTGCATCGAATTGACTTACCACATCCACAAAATGGGTAATGGTATCTGAACATCCTCCCAGCGTATCACTAATCACTACCTGATATGTAGTTGATGTACCTGGTGCCGCTGTAGGATTAGATATGGTTGTTCCGGATAATCCTGCTGAAGGTGTCCATGTATAAGAGAATGCAGCTGGATTTGCACCTGAGCAGAAATTAAACTTGGTATTCGGTCTATACGTACTCAATTTCGCATCCCCAGTCCCTGTTCCGATCGGTGGATAGTATTGAGAAACCCCCTGTACATTATCTGCGAAATATAATACGCGAGAAGATGTGACTGCCGTAAATCTGGTTTGCGCATTGGAATTGAAAAATGCGCTGGTATTTTCAAATGATACTTCTACCACTAAATTTGATGTACCATCCCATAAATATGATACTGGTAAATTATGATGATTCCAACCGGTGGTCATCGTATGTGTAGTAGGACCTACGACTTCCTGAAGTCCGGTGATCCAACCATTGGTTAAATCAGATTGAGACGTACATCCCATTTTAATTCTGAAGTTATTCGTGGTAACATTACTACTCACTGCATTATTGTAAAATGAAATGGTATTAATAGCACCTCCTAAAGTCATTCCCAACGCCTGAAGTTCTGATGCTGTATAAATAATTTGATGCTTAGCTCCGGAACTACTGATACCGTAAACTGCAGGATAATTATTCACAGAATTGGTAGTCGTTGCGGTACCGATATCACCATTTTGAACAGTTCCCAAACAACCATTATTGGAAGTTCCACAAGTGGTAATATCCACATCACCTAAATGGACTTCTAACTGCGTGGATTGCCCAGAACATAAAACGGTATCACCAGTAACATATGAATTACTTGGAAATGGAGCCGATAGTCCCACAGTAACATCGCCCGTTTTCGAACAGCCATCACTTGAGGTCATGGTCAGAAAGTATGTTGTATTTTGAGATGGAGAAGCGATCGGATTGGCTATGGTATCATTACTTAATCCTGTAGACGGTGTCCAATGATATGTATATGTAAACGATGGCTGTGTCGTTGTCACATTTAAAGGATATGATGCAATTGAACACAAGACAGAATCACCCGGCATAGTGATATCAAAATTTGGTGCGACCGTGATTGTCACTGTATCAGTTACCTGACATAACCCTACCCCGGTTGATGCCACTTGATAAACGGTTGTTGTTTGCGGAGAAACCGATGGAGACTCACAATTAAAACAAGTCATATTATAAGTGCTGGAACCAACTACAGTATCTATTGGTGAACCGGATATGACCGACCAGGTATAATTAAATCCACCCGAAGTGGTCAAATCAATCCATTGCGAACCCGCACAAATAGTATCATCTTGAATGGTGGCCACTCCCTTATTCACAATTATTGTATATGTACCATAGTTCTCGCCTATTATCGGACAATTATCATCTGAACCGACCACCACAAAAATCACTCTATTCAGTGCGTTTGGTCCCGGTGTCCAATCCACATGCATAGTAGCCGGATTTCCTGCCGTCATTGTAATATTGGCATTTGGAAGTATAGTTCCTAAATTAGAGGCTAAAGTCACTGTATCTGTCGCATTCGCATCGGTAAATACAATATCAAAAGTTAAATTATTACCTCCACAAACACCTAATGTTTTAGAATTTATCACAGAAGCATTTCCGGTCACATTTGAAATTCCCGGAACGGTTGGTTGGCTATTCGCGCCACAGTTTACAACGATAATTTGAAAATCGACCATATTGGAACCTTTAAATGTTCCTGTTCCATATTCGTACTCCGATATTTGAATTGCCATAGCAAAGTATCCTACTATAGTTGGTGTAAAACTCAATTCTCCGGTAGCTGAATTCAAAGTGATTCCGGATATTGGTGCAGATGCTGAATATCCCACATTATAATTCACACTAGTAGCTGCTGCTGTATATGGACTTACTAACGTATACACTAAACTATCCCCATCCGGCTCGGTAGCTCCCAGATTATAATATGCCTGCTGATTGATACAGAAATATGGATTTGGTCTTGAAGTAAATGTTGGCGTACTATTACATTGTCCATTGTCATTGTTCAAATCAGCACTGAGATAGATACCCTGCTGCCCTACCAAATTCACTGAACTATTTCGACAACATGTAGAATAGGATATGACCCAGTCATTGCATGGAGTCAAAACCACCATACCGGTATAGGTATGTAGCATTAACCCGGGATTGGAACCTCCATTACATGAAGAGGTAGACATACTGGTTGGACATAATTGAGATACTTCTACTCCTGCACCTCCTCCAGCTTGATTTAAAACCGCACTCAAAGAACCACAGGTACTTGCAAAATTGGCCGTTAACGTAGCAGGTGCAGCAATACCAGAACAGTTTCTGTATAATCGAATCGTGACTAAAAAAGAATCCTGTCCCACACAGGTATAACTAATGTCCTGCCCCGCAATGTGCGTTGCTTTAGAAATGTTCCAAGTAAATAATAGACATATAACTAGGATTGTTGATTTGTAAATTGACTTCATAGGATTTAAATAAATATATTGATCGGTGTAAATTGACCCTGAACGAATATACTATTTAAAAATCAAAATCCAACATCCCTACTTAAAAGACTAATTCACAAATATTAAGCCTTACTTTTACTTAAGGTATATTCAATATAAGGTAAGGTACTCAACTCTTTCATAAATGTATTGTTCGGATCAATCCTAAATTGACGTACTGCAGCACTTATACTGATTTCCTTGCCTTCATTCTGTGTAACAAACTGCAAATTAATTTGCGTATTTCCCGGATGATCTGCAAACAATACCTCAATATCATCAAGAAGTGTGGTATTTAAACCAGCCATATCAACCCTGATATTTAGATGTTTTGCAAACTTCTCACGTACCTCATTTAAAAATTCCATTTGGGTAATTTTTAAACGTGGCTCTCCATCCGGAATCCAACTTGGCACATTGAATTTTGCTTGAAAAAACAGATATAAATTTTGATGAAAGAAATCCTTAAATTTCAAGTAATCCTCCTTGAACAAACGTACATCCATCGAACCGGTATAATCCGAAATCGTTAAAATTCCCCAGGGATTTCCATTCTTAGCGACCATATGACGGAATCCGGTTACCATTCCTCCAAACTTCAATTCAGGCCCCACAAGACTTCTATCAGGGTTTTGCATTTTATCTACGGTAACATTACAGAAGTTATCGATATCGACTTTATAATCATCCAATGGATGCCCAGATATATATACACCTACTACCTCTTTCTCACGATTGAATTTCTCCAGAATCATCCATTCTTCTGCCGGAGGAATCACAGGTTCCGGAAGTGAAATTTCCGAACTCTCGCCAAATAACGATACTTGTGCGGAATTCGCATTTTCCTGGTGTCTGGCACCAAACTTCACAACAGTTTCCAAAAACGTACGTCCCTTAGGATCCACGGCAAAGAATTGTTCTCTACGCACGCCCATAGAATCAAACGCCCCGCCTAAAACCAATGTTTCGATGGACTTTCTATTTACGGAACGGAGCTCGACCCTTTTTACCAGATCAAAAACGGATGTATAATTACCATTCTCTTCCCTTTCTCGAATTAAAGATTGTACCGCACTGGTTCCAATACCTTTCATTGCCGCCAAACCAAAACGAATTTCTCCTTTCTGGTTTACAGTAAACTTTTGTTCGGATTCATTTACATCTGGCCCCAATACCACAATTCCCATACGTTTACATTCCTCCATAAACTCCGTTACTTTGGTAATGTCATTCAGGTTGTGTGTCAGCACCGATGCCATATATGCTGCAGGGTAATTGGCTTTTAGGTAAGCTGTTTGGAACGCTACTACAGAATAACATGTAGAGTGCGATTTGTTAAATGCATAGGCTGCAAATGCTTCCCAGTCTTTCCAAACCTTACCTGCTTTATCTTTATCATGACCTCTCTCCTCACATCCTGCAATAAACTTAGGACGTAATTGATCAATAATATCTTTCTTCTTCTTTCCCATTGCCTTACGCAATGAATCGGCTTCACCTTTGGTAAAACCTGCCAGCTTCTGAGACAAAAGCATTACTTGCTCCTGGTAGACCGTAATTCCATAGGTCTCTCCCAGCAAGTCTTCCATATCGTCCAAATCGTAAACAATCTCCTCTTCTCCATGTTTACGGGCAATAAAGTTTGGGATATATTCCAAAGGTCCCGGACGATACAATGCATTCATCGCAATCAAATCATCAAACTTATCAGGTTTTAGATTGATTAGATGCTTCTGCATTCCAGGCGACTCAAACTGGAACAGCCCCTTGGTTTGTCCACTTTGAAAAAGCTCATATGTGGTTTCATCATCCAGTGGAATTTCGTCCGGATCGATTTTCACATCGTGTCTCCGTTCCGCAATTTCAATAGCATCCTTAATAATACTCAACGTTTTTAATCCCAGGAAGTCCATTTTCAACAACCCTGCAGATTCCACCACCGAGTTATCAAATTGTGTGACCCACAAATCAGAATCTTTAGCAACCGCTACCGGAACGTGCTCTGTAATATCACTTGGCGTAATAATTACCCCACAGGCGTGAATTCCTGTATTCCGCATGGAACCTTCTAAAGTTCGTGCTTTATTTAAAGCTGCGGCTCTATCATTGTTGTCCTGAGAAATCTTTTTCAATTCCTCAGCCATGGCCAGATCTTCTGCGCGTAACTTGGCTTTCAGGTCTTTTTCGCTTAATCCGAAAATCTTCTTTAATGACATTCCGAATGGAACCAACTTCGCAATCTGATCAGAATCTGCCAATGGTAAATCCAAAACACGGGATACATCTCGAATACTGGATTTAGCTGCCATGGAACCATATGTGATAATTTGTGCCACCTGATTGGCTCCATATTTATCTACCACATAATCGATCACACGTTGACGCCCCTCATCATCAAAATCGATATCAATATCGGGCATGGATACCCTTTCCGGATTCAGGAAACGCTCAAAAAGCAGATCATACTTAATTGGATCCACATTGGTAATTCCAATACAATATGCTACGGCTGAACCTGCAGCCGATCCCCTTCCCGGCCCTACCGATACGCCCATATTTCGGGCTTCGGTAGTGAAATCCTGTACAATCAGGAAATAACCCGGATATCCTGTTTTTTCAATCACCGACAATTCAAAATCCAAACGTTCGCGAATATCATCCGTAATTTCATCATAACGCTTTTCAGCTCCTACATAGGTCAAATGTCTTAAGAATGCATTCTCCCCATTTTTGGTTCCGTTGATTTCATCATTAGGGTCCACAAACTCTTCCGGGATATCAAACGCGGGTAACAGTACGTCACGGGCCAATTCAAACCCGGTACACTTACGCCCCATTTCTGCAGCCGTTTCAATCGCTTCCGGTAAATCCTTAAAGCGCTCCAACATTTCTTGCGGAGATTTCAGGTACCATTCGTCATTTGGGAAACCAAAACGGAATTCTCTTCCTTTCTTCCCTAAAAATGTCTTTGGTGTAGAAACCAGTTTGTTGTCTTTGACACAAAGCAATACATCCAATGCATCGGCACCGGATTTAGTTGGATAATACACATTGTTAGAAGCAAAATATTTGACATTGTATTTCTTCGCAAATCGCAGTAAAGTCTCGTTCACCACATCTTCTTCTTCCAGGCCGTGACGGGTCAACTCTACATAGAAATCATCTCCAAATAGGTTATGCCACCATTGGAATGCTTCTTCTGCTTCTTTTTCACCTACATTCAGAATCAAACTCGGAATCTCTGCCCAAAGTCCACCCGTGGTGGCCATGATTTCTTCATGGTATTGTTCTATGATTGGTTTGCTTACTCTAGGCACATAATACTTTCCTTCCGTGTAGGACACCGAAGATATTTTGGCCAGATTATGATATCCTTTTTTATTCTTCGCAATTAGTACCTGCTGGTATCCATTGTCTTTTACCGTATGGTTCGTATGGTCTTTACACACATAAATATCGGTACCTACAATAGGTTTGATTCCGGCTTTATTACATGCATTCACAAATGCAAAAGCACCCATCATATTTCCTACATCGGTAATTCCCAAAGCATTCATTCCAATTTCTTTAGCTCTGGAAACATAATCAGCGGGCTGACCCACCGCTTCCAAAATGGAAAATTGGGTATGCACATGGAAATGGACAAAGTCATTTAAGTCCTCCTCAGAAACCGTTCTAGTTGCAACACCTACATCCTTACTGGTATCCGTTTCTACTTCTTCCTCATCTGCATCCAGTGGTTTGTATGGTTCAATATTTAAACCAATTAACTCAAATGGTTGCGGGTTTTTGGCTTTGAAGTTTTGAATAAAAGCTTCTTCTTTTCCTAATCGTTGTCCGGTAATAACTCCGATACGAATCAACTCCAAAAATGCACGTGTAGTCGCCTCCACATCGGCACTTGCATTATGCGCTTCATCAAATCCGGTTTGGAATAACTTCACATAAAGCTCTGTCAGTGTAGGCCATTTAAATTTACCTCCACGCCCCCCGGGAATCGCACAATACTCTGTCGCTTCATCCTTCGTATCAATGGTAGCCATTTCAGTCAATGGTGAGTCTATCTCTTTTCTGAGATACTCACAACCTGCAATATTGATATCAAACTCAATATTGTGTCCAATAACGAATTCTGCCTTGCCTAGTGCTTCGTTAAACTCATTCAACACATAATCCAGAGGCATCCCTTCTTTCTGGGCACGCTCCGTGGAAATTCCATGGATCTTCTGTGAAGCAAATGGAATATTATACCCTTCCGGTTTTACGATAAAGTTTTTTACTTCAACCAGCTCCCCATTTTCATCATGAATCTGCCAGGCCAATTGAACCATCCTGGGCCAATTGTCAAAGTCAGTTAAAGGCGCATTCCAATCTCTTGGCAACCCGGTTGTCTCGGTATCGTAAATTAAAAACATTTGCTAATCAGAAAATTAAATGATGTTGAACCTCATTTTTGGAAGGTTACAAATTAGGGATTTGAGTTGAATTTAAAGAAGAGAAATATGCTTCTATGAAAAAAAGTTTTGCACAAAAAATTCCTTCCAGATTCAGCCAATAATAGACGGGATTTTACTAATTTCATCTTTCATTTCACACAAAACCTAGCGCATTGAATAAGAAGAAAGTATCCATTTTTTGGTTTAGAAGAGACCTTAGACTACATGATAACACCGGGCTGATCCAGGCTTTGAAAGAAAAACATCCGGTATTGCTTCTGTTTATTTTTGATCAAAATATTTTGGATGAGCTTCCTAAAGATGATGCGCGTGTTGGCTTTATTCATAGCCAACTTGATGAGATCCATAAAAAATTGGCGCCTCATTCCGGCATTTTAATTCACCACGGTACTCCTGTTGAGATCTGGAATAAACTACTGGCTGAATACGATATTCAATCCGTACATGCGAATCGGGATTATGAACCTTATGCCCGAAAAAGGGATACACAAATTAAACATTTGTTACATCAGCATTCGATCCCGTTTCATAAACATAAAGATCAGGTCATTTTCGAGAAGAGTGAGATCGTAAAACCAAATGGAATGCCCTATACGGTTTACACTCCTTATAAAAATAAGTGGCGACAGGTATTCCAATCTTTGCATTTTCCAAAGCAAGATGCACCTTTCAACAACTTGATAGAAATTGAAACTGAATTCCCTTCTCTGGCTTCTATAGGTTTTGAAAAAAACACTCAAAAGGTAAACGATTTCAAGCTGGAGCATCTGGATGATTATGCGGCCACAAGAGATATTCCTTCTATTCAAGGCACCAGTGACCTCAGTCCTCATTTACGCTTTGGTACAGTGAGTATCCGTGAAATAGTTCTGAAAGTCCGAGACAATGAAACATTTTTAAACGAACTGATTTGGCGCGAATTCTTTATGCAAATTTTATTTCATTTTCCACAAGTAATGAAAGAAAATTTTAAACCCAAATACAATAGTATTCCGTGGCGAAACAATCAATCTGAATTTGAAAAATGGTGTAATGGACAAACCGGGTACCCTATGGTGGATGCCGGTATGCGCCAGTTAAATGCTACCGGCTATATGCATAATCGGGTACGCATGATCACCGCTGGTTTTTTATGTAAGCATTTATTGATTCACTGGTCCTGGGGTGAAGCCTATTTTGCTCAAAAACTATTGGATTACGACCTGTCAGCCAACAACGGCAACTGGCAATGGTCGGCAGGAACCGGATGTGATGCCGCACCTTATTTTAGAGTATTTAACCCTACAGAACAATTGAAGAAATTCGATCCGGATTTGAAGTACATCCAAAAATGGATTCCGGAATTTGGGACCGATGCTTATCCTACTCCAATGGTCGATCATGCTTTTGCCCGAAAAAGAGCTTTGGAAACCTATAAATCTGGAATTCAGGAAGGTTAGAAAACACCGGTTTAATTTGGATGATTCTCTATCTTAACATCTTGTTCATAAGTCACACATCCCCTATTTCATTTTAAATGAATAAGATATGTAACTTTAGAACCAATCAAAATCCAAATTATTATGAAAAAAGTAGAAATGATCGTCCGAATCCTCCTCGGACTGATGTTAGTGGTCTTTGGCCTCAACAAATTCTTACAATTTATGCCTATGCCTCCTCCTGAGGGAGATGTATTAACGGCATTTTCAGGATTAATGGCAATGGGAATTATGCCTGTAGTTGGCGTAATCGAAGTGGTTGGTGGCTTATTACTATTAATCAATAAACAAACTGGTGTCGCATTATTTTTCTTAGCTCCTGTAGGGTTTTGTGCCTTTTGGTTCCATGTTATTTTAGATCCTGCAGGAATCGGTGGAGCAGCTTTCTTTTTACTCGCTACCATTTTCTTAATGTACAATAGGAAAGAAAAGTTTATGGCTTTGATGGATTAAGTGCATCTCATATCTCATTTTATAAAAGGGGCTTTTTAAGCCTCTTTTTTATTTCATAGATCTGACTAAACTCCGTTTTCTTATAAAAGCGTTAAATACACTTTGAGCCGTCACCATTCGAATTTTAGATGCGTCCTGATGCAAACATTAATTCGATATAATCAATATGAAAAAATTTACGTACCTATTATTAGGCTGCGCCTTGATGGCCTATTCATGCTCAAAACCTACCGATTACTTACAACAATGTTGGGAAAAACAAGGACTCACTCTCGAACAGAAAAACATCCGTTTTACCTTCAAAGAAAAAATGCACATGCTGCATCATAGCATGACGCCCTGGTTAAAATCTCCATATGAAATAAATGGGCGAATTGAACTCAATAGTAAAACATTCGTAAAAACAGACTCTATTGATTTCAGAGGGCGTAACTTTAACTCTATTACCCAATTCGTGAGTGATACTTTATCCTATCTGGATTATGGTGCTGATTCTGCTTCTGATGTCACCGAAGAATTGGTTTTGGAACATATGCAACATAATCCCGGATATATACCATTTCAGTTACTTCAATATTATATCCACCACCCCCAGGAAGTTACATTTACTGAAAATGACTCTTTCGCGATTTATACTTT
Organism: bacterium SCSIO 12643; assembly: GCA_024398135.1. Lineage (NCBI taxonomy): Bacteria > bacterium SCSIO 12643. The sequence goes on along the minus strand of CP073750.1, from coordinate 3,659,422 downwards.
AAATTTATACGCGTCTATTTCAAATATCCATATCAAAAAAAGTGATCTCCTAATAGATAAAGTCACGTTCTTAACGCATCATAAGCTTTATGGAGATGTGGTAACCACATATGCATATAGCGATTACCAAACGATAGAAAATATCGCAATCGCTCAACAAATAGAAATTTCCAGAATCAATGGGAAAATTCAGGATCAGGTGACTTTGGATGAGATTCAATTTACATCCGGTATTACACCTCCTCTTTCCCTGCCTCTTAAATATGAAATTCAAAAAGCTGAAGCTACTGCGGATGAAGCCACCATTACACATTACAACGATCGGATTCATTTTATTGATTTAAAAGATGCGGATAATAGAACGTTAGTCGTTGAATTTGATGATTTCTTATGTCTGGCTAAAGCCCCTTTAAATAGTGAAAACGGAGAACTCATCATTTCAAAAGCGCAAGAAATTGCCCCGAATAAACCGATCAAATATTTTATAGTAGGGCATCATCATCCGCACTCTATTGGTGGTATTCGTCCTTTTGTGAATACCGGAGCTGAGATTATTTGTACTTCTGAAAATGTAGATTATCTACAATTTATCATTGATGCCCCAAGAACTTTACATCCGGATCAATTGCAGCAAAGTCAAAAAACAGGACAATACAGAATCGTTGAGGATAGTATCCATATTTCGGATGGTTCCTATGAAATTCAAATCTTTAAGATCGGAGAGATTTCCGCACATACCAGTGATTTTATGGTGTATTATTTCCCTCAGGAGCATCTTCTTTTTCAGGATGATTTGACATGGATGGCCAAAGATCAACCGATTCGAAAAGCCGGAAAACGCCAGGAGGGTTTATATCAGGCTATTGTGGATCGCAAATTGGAAGTGGATACCATTTTTCAGTCCTGGCCTATTGTAGGTCGTAATGTGAAGAGTATTATTCCTTTTGAGGAATTGGAGTATTCTGTTCGAATGACTGAATAAAGGTTGTAATTGCGTATTTAATGTTTTACAATAAAACTTTATTGTGTGAGAATCGGCCTTAGGAAGTTTTGGTAGAAAGCTCGATGAATGTAGTGTCATCGAACCCATGTTTGAGCTCAGACATCGACTTGAAAAGTCGCTCATGTCGTTTGCGAGTTTGGGTGAGATAACGAAATGAAGGCGTTAGCTTTCAACAAAGCTTTCTTCAGCCTTGAACTTTTTAAGCACATCTTTTAAGTTTTGATTTGTGTGCTTTTCCTTCATTCCATTCCGGTTGATTCTTTTTGTCGGACGCTGAGCGTCTTGTGCTGAGCTTGTCGAAGTAAGTCGAAGTGTCAAGCCAAAAAGAATAGAATAACTACTGAATTATTTGATCAACTTCACCTTAATTTTATGGTAGTTATTTTATTGTCCTTTTTTTGCTTGCTCCAAAAAAAGAACGAAAAAAAGAGCACTTTTTGGAAGGTGGTTCGCAAGCGACCATGGTTCCATTTGCTCTTCATGCTATGGTCTCTCCGAGACCGCAATTCCGAGCATGGAACATTACCACTGCCCAAAAAGATCATGATATAAAAATAGACACCGATAGATCCACAAACAAAAAAGGGAGGCTTTGGCCTCCCTTTTTAAATATTCTATAATGACTACTCAATCACTTTGTACCCATCCAAATTGGTAATTCCCCAATTCTCAATCTCTTCATCAGACCACAATCCCGGGAAGAAAATACGCTTCTGATATCTTGGATGCATATATTTCTGCCAATGGCTTCCTCCGGTAGCTTCACTATCTCCCAGATACTTTTTCGCTGCATTTAAATGGTGCATCACCCAATCCACATTTACGGTATGATCGTAATGACGCATCGCATTGATCAATTCTTTATTTTCCTGATCTTCTTTTGGTAATGACTTAAACTTCGTCCATAAATTCAAGGTATTATAATCCTTCATGAACGTGATAAACTCTTCGAAATACTTGTCTTCAAAATTGAGTAATAATTTACTCTTCTTCCCTGTTGCATAATCCTTACCCGCAGCCTGCCAATACAAGTGATCATACGCATGCTCGAATGGAGTATTTCTATCGATTGTAGCTCTAAAACGGTTATCAATCAAATTGATCAATTCCGTAGAAGCAAACTCAATTTTACGATACTGTGCACTTTGGAATCCACTAGCAGGAGTTAACGTATCTCTAAACTTCATATACTGCTCCGGTTCCATTCCCTCGCCCATAATATCAAACGAATTTGATAACAAATCAAAATAACGACTGATACGACCTAAATGCATGGTAAACTTTTGAGTAGAAATCGGATCAGCTTTAGATACCTGCTCAATTTCCCATAAGATCATTTTAAAAATCAACTCATTGATTTGATGATACATAATAAACACCATTTCATCCGGAAGTTGAGTTCTTTGGGTTTGTAATCCCAATAAAGCATCTACCTGAATAAAATCCCAATACTTCATCGGTTCAGCGTATAGTAATCCAGATAAATGTACATCCGGATCTTGTCCCATTGCCTTATATTTCTTGTCAATCGCGTCTAAAAGTTCTTCTCTGGTCATATCTCTCAATTTGAATTCGCAATATAAAAATGTTGATTCTAAATTCTGAGAGCTAAAAGGCACTTTTAAACTGATTTTTGTCAGGTTATTATAAAATTCCGTAATACTAATATCTTGTTATTATTTCTTTTTTATTCTCATTTATCTCATTAGAAAAAGCACTTTTGCGCCACTCATGAATTCTTTAAACACCTCATATAAAAACATTCTTAAAATTACAGCTCCGTTGGTTATTGCCGGAATTGCGATGAACCTGGTAGGTGTGATAGATATTATGTTGGTGACCGGACTGGGTGAAGCCGAAGTAGGCGGAACCGGGAACGGGCAGATTTTATATGCCCTGCTTTTTGTAATCGGGATGGGGTTTACTTCTGGAATTCAAATCATTATCGGACGTAGAAATGGCGCACATGATTATAAAGCCATAGGGAGTTTATTCTATCAGGGCATCTATTTTACAGTCCTCTTTGCCAGCTTATTATTCATTTTTATTCAGTTGGCCATCCCTCCTATTTTGCAATCTATTTTTGACTCTGAAAATGTGGTGCATTTTGCCACCGTGTACATGAAAATGCGTGGCTGGGGAATTTTATTTACGTTGACCAACTTACTGTTTATCGCATTTTTTGTAGGGACAACCAAGACCAAAATTCTGGGGTATTTCACTCCATTTATTTCCTTACTCAACATTGTGTTGGATGTGGCATTGATCAATGGTTACGGGCCCTTTCCGCAAATGGGTGTCCAAGGGGCTGCGCTGGCTTCGGTGATTTCTGAAGCGAGTGGCACATTGCTTTTTATCGTATACACTTTAAAGTTTGTAGACTTAGAGAAATACAACCTCAATAAATTCATTTCATTTCACTGGGAACAAACCAAAACCATACTAGAAGTGGCCAATCCAATTATGGTACAAAACGCTATTTCAATTGGCGCCTGGTTCAGCTTTTTTGTGATTGTGGAAAACCTGGGCGAACGTGCTCTAGCCATCTCTCAAATCATCCGTGGAATCTACATTTTTGTAATGGTTCCGGTATTCTCCCTGGCCGATGCCACCAATACTTTTGTGAGTAACCTGATGGGCGAAAAGAACTTCGAAAAAATCATTCCTCTGATCGTTCGCACTACGGTTTTAGGTCTGGGAATCAATGTATTATTCTTCGTGAGTATTAACTTATTTCCGGAATTTACCATTGGACTTTTTAGTACGGATGCGGAAATCATTTCGGACTCTCTCAGTACCTTGAGATTGACCACTTTCTCTATGTTTACATTTACCATGTCGTTTATGCCTTTCCGTGCGGTTTCAGGAACCGGAAATACACGTACAGCATTGTTTATTGAAGTCATGGGCGTGGGACTTTACCTCATCTACGCATATTATGTGGCTGTGGTATCTCAAATGGAACTTCATATGGTATGGAGCAGTGAGTTTGTATACTTTGGGGTCATGTTTGTCTTATCCTGGTATTATTTGAAGAAAGGAAATTGGGCGGCTAAAGAAATTTAAAATTTGTTTAGTCCCTTCAAAACCCAATTATAATCTGGATTCCCGAAGAATCACAAATATTATTTTTAAAGTTTTTAGAACCCTCTAACAATATTCTTTCGTAAAATGTGTTTTACTGACATTCCAACTTAAAACATCACTAAAAACAATTTATGGCATAGACTTACTTTTTTACTCATCTAAAATTCAAATAATTAAGTAATCTATGAAAGCAATTTTGTCCTCCCTGGCCATCCTACTCATTTTCATTTCTTCATGTAAAAAAGATGAAGAGATTATTTGCCCTCCCACCCCAGCTCCAAAAAACTATATGCCACTAGCTATTGGGAATTATTGGGTTTATAATACATATCGAATAGATACAAATGGAGTTGAAACAAAATTACCTCCTCATGATAGTCTGGTGATTACAAAAGACACCATGATCAACAATGAAACCTACTATGTGGTAGAAGGTACATTTCACCCATTTCAAAACCAATGGGGCATTTACCGAATCATCAAAAATGATCATGGTAATATCATTTCCCACCTGGGTGATACCATATTACCTGCAACTGATTATACGGCCACCTTTAGAGAACATTACGAAATCATAGGGAATAATGATACCTTATATCATCGGGTTTTCCAAACAGTTGATCCGCCCTATGAGGTAACCGTACCAGCCGGAACATTTTCCGTATTGGATTACCGCGGGACCTACACGACTTACGCGAATATTCCTAATGTTCCCAACCCAAGATATGTACATAATTACTATGCGGATAACGTAGGAAAAGTGAAACAAACGTATCACTACATATCTAGCTATCAGACATTTGAAATTCGTCTCGTAGACTATTCAGTAATAATAGCTGTGGATTAATAACAAGATTTAAACGCTCATAATCTCCGAAGGAGGGTAATCTGGAAACGGATTATCCTCTTTTACTTTATGGCTTCATTGATGGTCTGAATCATCTGATCCAGAATATCATCTTTACGTTTCAGATTGTATTGCATAATCCAACGTGGATGCGGTAAGGCAATGATTTGGTCAAACCATTTATGTTCTTTGTTTAACTGCAACAAGATTTTATGATTTTGTCCTTTGCCAATCGTAAATGCCACGTCTCTTCTGCCCCATTGTTCTACCTGATGATTCATTTGTTCGACCATCCACGGAGTGAGTTCTTTTTGTAAATCGGCAATATCGTAATAGTTTAAATTCTTACCGTCTTTTAGAAACCCTAACGGAGAAACATTGGTAAAAAAGAAATTGTTGTAAAACGATTCTACACCTCCCAATGCGTCAATCATTTCATAAATAAAGATGGCGGAGAGTTCTTTTCGTTTTTGAAAGGAATTGGAAATTCCCAATAAACCTTCCAATACTGTGGGATCGGTAAATGGTAATCCGGTGACTCCGGCTCCAAATCTACCCGGGTTAATGGCAATCATAAAAGCACGCTTTCCGGAATCATTGTAAAAACGATGGTAAAATACTTCGCAAATAGCCTGCACCTCTGCTTTGTTAAATGGGTTCATCACTTCTACTCCAGGAGTTTGAAGGCTTTCTAACGCTAAATGATTGTAAAAATCTAAAATCTTTTCCCCGGTATTTTTCATAGCGCCAAATCTCCATAAACGCTTGAAATTCTCCAAAGATTTCTTTTATTCATTCTTGATATTCAAATCCAAATCGGCATAGAATCCTAAATCCATATTTCGGAGTAGTTTGGTTTGCAATGCAATTTGTCCCGTATGGTAGGAATAATGTTCTACCACATGAATGATGTTGCCTACTCCGGTAAAGTTAAATCCCTGTACGGAGCGTTCTTTTAAGAGTTCTTCTTCACTTAATTGTTGAATGATTTCGGATGCTTTAGTAGCTGTGTTTTTGATCTTTTGAATAAGTTCTTCGTTAGAAAGTTGTTCTTTGGTTTCGAACTCTAAATCCCGAACCCGTTCGTCTTTTTGGTTTCCGAGTGAGGATTGAATGTATTGGGTGATGTTACCGCATAAGTGCAGGATTAAATGACCTATGCTGTTGGTATGATCATTGAAATTATACCATACTTGTTCGTTTGTGAGGAGGTTCACGCATTTTTCTATGCGTTCGGTGCTTTCGCTCATTCTAAATATGGATTGGGATTTTATTTCGGTTTTTAGATTCATTATGGGAGATTGTTTTTTGTAAAAGTAATCTGTTTTAGATTGTCCTTTTTTTGCTTGCCCCAAAAAAAGAACGAAAAAAAGGGCACTTTTTGGAAGGTGGTTCGCAAGCGACCATGGTTCCATTTGCTCTTCATGCTATGGTCTCTCGAGACCGCAATTCCGAGCATGGAACATTACCACTGCCCAAAAAGACCAAGAAATAATACATTATTTGAGGATGTAATGTATTACAATAAAACATTCTTGTATAAGAATCGGCCTTAGGAAGTTTTGGTAGAAAGCTCGATGAATGTAGTGTCATCGAACCCATGTTTGAGCTCAGACATCGACTTGAAAAGTCGTTTATGTCGTTTGCGAGTTTGGGTGAGATAACGAAATGAAGAATTAGCTTTCAACAAAGCTTTCTTCAGCCTTGAACTTTTTGGTCCTTTTTGGTTCAAGCCAAAAAGGACATAATAAATTTAGAGTATGTTGTCATATTAAAACACTTATTTTCTTTATGTCCTTTTTTTGTATGCCCAAAAAAAGAACGAAAAAAAGGGCACTTTTTGGAAGGTGGTTCGCAAGCGACCATGGTTCCATTTGCTTTTCATGCTATGGTCTCTTCGAGACCGCAATTCCAAGCAATGGAACATTACCACTGCCCAAAAAGATTCTTTCGCAGAAAATCACTTTCTAGATGTTATCCTTCAATAAAATCAATAATTTGTTCTTTAAAATCCTCCGCATTCATTTCAGCGGCTAATTTTTCTGATTGTGCTTTGTATTTAGAATCCGTAAAAAGCGCTTTGATTTTCGGTTTTAAATTGCCTTCCGTGATTTTATCCATCGCAATTCCTTTAGGCCCTACTCCTACTTTGGTATAAATGTTATTCCAGATGTATTGATCCAGAATATGCGGAACAATCATCGTAGCGCAACCATGCTTCACTGCCAAATGCGAGGTTCCCGATCCTCCGTGATGCACTACTGCATACATTTTAGGTAATACCCATTCGTATGGGATTTGCGTTACAAAATAAAACTGGTCTTGATCATATTCCTCCGGAATCACTAATCCCCCGGCAGCAACATTGATTAATGCCGGGATTTTGAGTTCGGTGAGGATTTTTAAAATGAGTGCCGTTTTGACTTTCGGTTCAGAGTTGGTCATACTTCCGAATGTGACCAGCATGATTTTATCGTGCGATGCCAAAAACTTTTCCAATCCCGCATCTGGTTCCCAATTGTAAGTAACGGGGCGTTCGTGATAACCCAATACTTTTACCTGCTCGGGCCAATACGGTTGTTCTTTAAAGAATACACGCGATAGCGTATATACCATCTTTTTTTGTGTCAACACCTCCCGTACTTGTCGGGCGGAAATCCCTGCGGCTTTGCGAATTTCTTTGGTGGAACTGATGATATTTTGTGCCAAAAAGTAATTGATCAGTTTATAGGTCAGTTTATTTAAAAACGGCCCATAGTCTCCATTAAAACCAATATGTCCGTGGTCTTTCACATAATGAATCAAATACGGAATGGGACTGATATTGATGGCTTTTCCGGGATGCATAATTTCCCACGCCACGGCATACGTAGCTTTGGCACTATATAAAATCCGATCGGGTTGGAGCGACTCCGCCAGCTCATGTTGTTGCTGCATCATATAGGCATTGATCCCTACCGATTTTTGATAAACCCGGATATAGGCACCCAACTTGGCAAACAGTGATCCTTTACCTCCCATTACCATTTTTCCATCATGACTATTGATCAGTTCCAGAAAATCAGGAGTGAGTCCTTCAAAAGCCAGATTTGAATTGGCCGCCAGATCTCTAAACTGCTCGGGAAACTGACACGTCACTTCATGACCGCGATTTTGAAGCATTTCGCCCAAAGCCAAAAATGGTTCTACATCTCCTCTGGTGCCGATGGCTGCTAATAGAATTTTCATATCCGTATGGGTTTGTGCTTTCAAAGGTGCGTAATATGCTATAACTGCACAAATATTTTGCTACTGCAAACCTGCGCTTTTTGTTACATTTGCAGCGTTTTAAACCAATCTTTCTATGCATATAGGTGTTGCAGTCACTAAAGCTTTTTCCAGACTTCCGTGGTCCGTTTTATATGGCATTTCCACATTTATGTATTGGGTATTTTTTAAAGGCATTGGTTACCGTAAAAAGGTAGTTTGGAACAACCTGAAAAATTCGTTTCCTGAAAAGTCTGATCAGGAAATTCAGCAGATTTCAAATCAGTTTTTCCGCTTTTTGGCCGATATGTTTATGGAATCGATCAAAGCCATTACAATGCCCGAAAAGGATTGGCAAAAAGGCTTTCAAACCAGTAATGTAGACCTGCCCAACTCTTATTTTGACAAAGGACAATCTATTGTGACCGTGCTGGGGCACTATGGCAACTGGGAATATTTGGTAACTGCGTATTCTCGTGATACCAAACATACCGTACTGGGGGTATATAAACCATTAAGCAATCCGCATTTTGAAAAACTACTGGCTTCCTACCGTACGCGCTACGGAATGGTATTGGTGCCTTTGTATGATGCGTATGAAATCATACAGGAGTATATAGACCGTGGAGAAAAAATTGCGATTATGCTTATTGGGGATCAAACCCCTGCGGCCGATCGTGGCTACTGGATGAATTTCCTGAACCAGGATACTCCGGTGTTTAGAGGGGCCGAGAAATTGGCACGACAATATGATTTTCCGGTCCTATTTGCTAAGCTGGACCGTACGCAACGCGGACAATACCAAATGGGTTTTGAAACCATTTTTGAAAAGCCACGCGAAACCAAGGAAGGCGAGATTACCGAGTTTCATACCAAAAAACTGGAAGAGCAAATTATAGCCAAACCACACCTATGGTTGTGGTCGCATAAACGCTGGAAACACCAACGCCCTGCCGATACTCCGGCCAGGTTTATTTCGAAAAGGTTTCCAGGGAAGGTTTGATGGGTTAAGTTGTTTTTTAGTGATCCGATTGCCATCCGTCAGTAGACAGATTAATGTCGTTTTTCTAATCAGCTTTACTGATTGAAAAACTATAATATGTCAATTTGATGGTGGAACTAGGTATAAACAGAATAAGCAATTAATTATACACTTTGTTGATCAACGTTATTATTTTATTACATATTCAAAACTTAAACCGTTTTTGTTTTCTTTAGCTAACTTTTGAATTGTTGCTATGAGCATTGATTCAGCTGTCAATATAATATCATTCAGTTCAGAATTGAAATTTTCATAACTATCAATAGCATCATCAATATGAAAGTAACTTGGAAAGTTTTTACTTCCGTGTATGAATGATGATCTAAAATCATACATTTTTGACAAACGCTTTTTAAATTCTCCTATTTCTCCTAAGAATAGTTGACCTTTTTCTTTTATTTGTTGGGCAATACCTTCTTTACCCTTCACATATATTGCCTCTATACCAACCATCGTCCAAAACAATTTATTTATTTCATCTGATTCTTCATAAAGATATGAGAATGCGTTAAAGGCTCTACTTAAACTAGTAGAGCTTAATTCATCTACATCTATTGGATTTACTAATTCTATAAACCAATTCCACGTTTTTTGAATACACAAATTCTCAAATTTCGGCCATTTTTTTTCATAAGAATAATCGAATAACTCGGTAGTATATAAATTCATTTTTTTTAGTCGTTTATACCCACCTTCATAATCTAAAAATCCTATACCAAAATGAAATCCACCAACTCTGCATATATTTAGTATCATTAGAAAATCATAGAAGCGTTTTTCAACTTTATAAGATAAAATTTCTTTTTTAAAGTAATCATTTGAATTGATTCCATATTCTTTTTCTAAATCCTCAAAATACTGCTTATTATAAGTAACCCTAATTTTAAATTGATAAAATGTTTCTTCTCTAATGTATTTGCGATTTATCCCCCAAAGAGTCTTTAAGTTGGCTGGTATTTTATCTAATTCTTTGACTTCCATTACTGAAGTTAGTGTTTCTCCCACATTTAGCTCTATTGGCTTTAGTTTTTTCAGATCTCTTTGAGACTTTACGAATTCTTTTTTAAGGTTTTCGCTATCTCGATTCAGAGGTTTAATAAAAGATTGAAATATTGTTATTGTCGTTCTCAAACCATAATATTTACAATGTGTTTGTATATGAGTTGTTACTTGGTTTAAGCATCTAATTTAGCAAATACAAACCAAATAGTAAAATCCAAGAGTATTTTATAAGCAAGGAAACTATCAATTTCTTGTTACAATTATTATCTTAATTCTTATCAATTAATCCTTGTTTCAAAAATTAAAATGTTAATCTACCATTACCTTCCAATTTGTTGTTGCAACTGTTGTTGTTGTTGTTGTTGTTGTTGTGAATGGTTTGTCCTGATTTTGTATTTAAATTCAAGGTTATTTAATTCAAGTGATAATTTCGCCTCTTGGGACTTTATGGCTGCTATCTGCGTAATTCCAATCGCAAGATTAACCATACTATGTTGTTTAATTGTATTTACTCCAGGCGTTAGATTGATTGATGTATACAATTGATTCGCTTCCCTTCCAAAAACACGGGTTACTTTAAGTATTTCACCATATTCGACAATACTATATCTAGCATTGTTTCGTCCATCTTTATTCCTTTTTTTAAAAATTGGACTTCCATTGAAAGAATAACAAGTAACATTTGGTCGGTTAAGTGAAACCCCCATGGCAATACCTCCTCCTAAAGAATGTCCTGTTACTACAATTAATATTTCATTACCGTATTTTTTAATCACCTCATCGAAAACAGATAAACCAGCTTCATTTTGTTTTTGATTTACGGGATTATTTCCATACTTAAAATCTTCAATTGAATTGGTCCCTCTATATGCTATAACATAAGTCCCATTAATTTTATTTCGGTAGAGAATAGCATTAAAATCTATGTCTGCATTGGAAAAACTATCCAGTTTCTCGTACAAATTAGATATTTTTAAACTGTCTTTATCTTCATATGCATTGAGAGATAATTGGGCAAATTGCCATGATTGATTACAAATGTTTATTACTTCATCACTCCAACCACTTTCATGGGTTATATGTTGTGTAATTCGTTTATTTGAGGTACAAGACATCAATATAAAAATAAGAAGTAAAAAAATTATTGAAATAATGTTTTTCATAATATTGTTTTTAATTCAGTTAAAGAAGCGCCTCCACCCACTTGCAAATAATTACAAACGACTATAAACGTTTATCATCTTATAATTGATAGCTAAAACTACCCTATCGAACTTTTATAAAAAATGTGGTAAATACGTATTTTACTATTGTGGTTTGTACGTATATAAAAACTGTAAAACGCTTATTTTAAATTAAATAAACTCATATGATTTTAATCATATGGTTTATAAACATTCCTAATGGCCGCTTAAAATGGTATGTAGGCAGGCATTTTTATACCCCCCCTAATCCATGTATGTTTTTATTAAAATCTGTACTTTTGGGGTGCGAAACTTCTTAAAATTATTAATCATGGTGCAACTTGCATTTATACGGTTTAAGCAAAAGATATTGGATGGGCAAACGGGTGTAAGTCCCGAAGACCAATCAAGGCACCGCTTTGAGGAGTTTCGCAGTGACCCGTCCTCTTTTATTCATTTAATACCATTCAATTATGCGAAGCTCCAATGGTCAAAGTATTTCCCTACACCACCCGGGAACTACCACGGATGATACCCGGCAGGTATCAAAAATACGCACTCCTTTACTGCCTGCTCAGGCAGCATTTATAGATTACATCATGTTTCATGGCGTATCTGAATTTTCTAAATCCTTAAAACTGATTCATGATTTGGCACTGTATCATACCGATGTGCCTTTTAATGATGAGGAAAAGTATGCCCTGTTTAACCTCAAAATTTTATGGGAAGGGTTTGAGCAAATTGAACAAGAGTGTTAACACCAAAAGGGCTGCATGAAGTGTGGCCCTTTTATTTTATGCAGCACTTATAATGTTTATCAACCCTCCAATGAGGGTTAAAAGAATCATTGTGAGGTAGCTTCGTTGGATAGATATTTTTCTTTTTATTAACCTTATTCCTAAGTACAGATTCAAAACACTTAATACAATATTTAGAAATAACACCCAATTTGGATACTGAAAGAGAAAAAGAAGATCTGGGTTTTGGTAATTTATATACAGGGTAATAATATCGTAAATCCAATATACAGATAAGGTAGATTGAACCACACCCAAAAGAGTATAAACGATTTTATTTGGCTTATGATTTATCGACATTGATATCGTGAGTATCCTTATTTATTTCACTCATTATTTTATTGGCCACATTTAGGCAATTTTCTCTATTACCTACCACCCCGATAACTTCGGTTTCAATTTGATGCAGTTTATCGGCAATATCACTGACTGACTTATTTTGGATTATCAATGAACAAATCTCAGGGACATAATCTTGATATTCATCTCGTGGAGCAATATCATTTACGCCAATTGGGTCCCAATCATTCCAAAGAATTTCATCTATCAACTGATTGATTCCTTTGTACATCTCTTTCAGTTCTGATTGAATCAGTTTTTTCCCTGCATTTCGTTCACCACGCCAAAATTGATTCTTCATATACTTTCGTAAATGTTTAACCCATTCAGGTGAAGTTGTTAACTGTCCTTTTTTCTTATGTGCCATCTTCAATCATAGGGTTTTCTTATATCCATTTTTTAATATAATCCATACCGATCTGGTCAATATTAGTTCTATGTGTTTCAATCTGGTTATTTAATGATTATACAGCCAATAGATTTTTTCGTTCTTTTTATTCGCCATTTCACAAAACGCAATCACCTGGTCTAATGTATCGGCAAATTTTTCGAATCGTGATGTCTTTTTGAGATAGTACTTATTCCCATCTATCACCACTTCATCGGCATAATCTATCCATACATCTATCGAAGTCGGTTCCATTGGATAATTGCTAATTTGAACTTTTTCGGAAACATGGTGATACAAAGAATCTCCTTTAATCCAGCATTTGCTCCCATTTACAGTCAAATAGCTTGATAGTCCGGCATTCTCCATTCTTTCATGGTCTATATCAATTTCAAATGGCAAAGTATCTCTATACGCATATAAGTAGTTTTTGACTTTCTCTAAAACAGCTTTTAAATCATTTGGCGAGATGAGTTGAACAGATTCATATTCAATTCCATCATAATAAGGAGCCTCAAGTAATTCTATCTCTGCTTTACTTAAAAATGGCGCCCTATTTTCCCAAATAGCACCTCTGGTGATTTCATAATGAAAACTACGCCCAAGAAATGGCGCTAATTCCTGGTCATCATATTTATCGCTCTCTAAACTTATGTGGATTTCGGCCCCCATCCCTACTTCTTTTCTTCGCGCAAAATCTTCTCCATTTTACGCCCTTTGGCCAATTCGTCAATCAGCTTTTCCATTTGCCTACACTGTCTATACAATTCAAATTCATCCTCAATCTCTTCAATTCGATAACCACAAACCACGCCTTTAATCATGTGTGCATTTGGATGAATCTGTGCTTTTTCGAAAAATGTTCTATAGGTTACTTTTTCATCAATCAGTGCCTGTAAAGTATCTTGATCAAAACCGGTAAACCATCCAAGTACCTGATCCAGTTCTTCTTTCGTCCTACCATTTTTCTCCAGTCTATCCAGGTAAAGTGGATAAATAGAGCCAAATATCATTTGAGCTACCTTTTCATTTTTTTCGACTGTAACTTTCATTTTTATAAACGTTATCCGGTTATTAATACAGGCTAAAACTACCGCTTCTCGGAGTAATAAAAAAATTTACGCCCTGGATATCTGGTCATAGAATATCCCAATTAGAATGGATAAAATAAAAAGTGTCCAAGCCCATATTCTATTCCACTTCTTTATCCTCATAAACCTTTTACGAATCAGGTTTCTTTTATGGAAGTTTCTTCTACATAAATAAAATTCGATGACGGGTAAATAGAATCCAATGACCATAAAAATCAGTGCTCCTATAACAGTATACATCGCCATTCCATCAAAGTATAAAACCCCATGACGCTTTGGGAGAGCAATTCTTCCATTCGCAATAGAATACACTATGAATAAAAGAACAAACACAGAAACAATCGTATAGATAAAAATATGCGCTTTATTCTCCTCATAGCCTAGCGCTCCCGAAGAATAATCTCCATATTTTGTTCTATCGATATTCTTTTTCTTTTTACCCATATTCAAAGACTAATGACATTGCAGGGCGAATTCGATATTTTCGGTTTTCTCGTCATAAAACACATAAATTAAGCCTACATCTCCCCACATCAATCCTGCATTATCATCGGAATCGATCTGAAACAAAAGTTTCATAGGATTTCCCTCCGGGTCGTTTGGCGTGGATTCTCCCTGAACCCAATTGGGATACCCTCCAAGTTGACTTTGATAATCTTGTTCTCCAATTAATTTTGAAACCATCTGACCGTAGCTGTCCCAGGGCTCATCTTCGTTCAATACACAGGATAGTTTTGATGCATTATTATCATATAAATCGATGCCTTCCCAATCTGGCAAAGACCGCACACTTTTAAATTCGACTTTACAAAATTTTGAGGATTTCAACTCTTGAGGTTTGGCAATAAACGCTGCATTTTGATGGTCCACCTTGTTATACATTTTGACTAACCAACCATCATCCTGGGTATCCCAGGGAAATTGCTCCCAATCATAAAAGAATTGTACCAGTTCTATGCTTTCAGGTAACTCTAATTCAGGAGAGTTAAAAATCTGAAAAATAAACTCTAAGTGTTTTCCTCTTTTACTTTTGGGCCATTGTTCTCCCGTTTCAAAATATGGATGTCCGCCAAAATGAGATTCAAATTGAGAGTTTTCCGGTGGTCTTGAAGCCGATAATATTTCAAGCTTTGTTGCGGGTCGAATTAACGGCTTCACCCTATTTTCTAAATCTGAAATTGATTTCAAATTCAGCTCATTTAGTTCACTTCTATACTTATCAAATTGAGAATTTGTTTTGTCCGGATTGGTCCCACTTATACTTCTTAATATTTTTTTCCAAAAGCTCATTTCGATTGCTTAGTTTTCATTTAACCACAGGTAAATAAACCATATATGATTTACAATTATCTGCTAAAACTACCGCTTCTCCCGAAGATAAAAAAATAACACTTCTACTATGTTAAAAGCTTTCTTGTGTGAGTTCATTATTGAGCACCGCACCGGTAATGTTTCCTCCATAAACCGCATTGGCCACCGAGCGCATCATGGTACTGTTATCGCCACAAGCAAAAACACCTTCTTCAGTGGTTTTTTGCATAAAATCTACTTCAATGTACCCATCTTCAGTAAGCTTACAGCCCAAACTTTCAGCGATATGAGAACTTTGCTCAAAAGGAATTGAAGCATAAGCACAATCAAAGTTTTCGGTACTGCCATCTTTAAAAATAATGGTTTCTAATTGTCCATTTTGATGTTCGATAGCCGAAATTTCTTTTTCAATGATTTGGATATTATGTTGTTTTAATTTTTCGAGTTGGTGATCATCAAAGTCTTTTGCTCCCGAGGTAATGATTTTAATTTCTTTGGTCAGATTGTTAACCAACGACACCAAATGGAAAGCCCTTTCTCCATTGGCAATAATAGCCGTTTTTTTATTTCTTATTTCGTATCCGTGGCAATATGGGCAATGCACTACCGAAATTCCCCAACATTCGGAAAAACCTTTAACCTCAGGCATCAGGTCTTTAATTCCGGATGCCATCACCAATTTCTTAGCCCTAAAAACATCTCCCTTTGAAGTGGTTATTTCAAATCCTCCATTACTTTTCTTTCCTGCAATAGCCAGTCCGTCATAGAACTTTACGCTGTCATATTGGGCTACCTGGCTTTTGGCCAATTCAGCAATTTCTTTGGGAGTACTTCCGTCCTGGGTTAAAAAATTATGGGAATGCGGTGTTTGGCGATTACATGGTTTTCCGCCATCTATGACCAGCGTTTCGCGAAGCGAACGCCCTAAAGTCATGGCTGCCGAAAGTCCGGCATAACTTCCACCTATTATGATTACTTCAAATTCTTTTTGATTCATGATATCGTATTTTGGAAATGGAGATATGAGCATAGGTAAGCTCTGGAATGGAAAGCGCACATTGCTTTACAAATTCCCTTCTTGTTCTCTACTCACCCATATTCTAGTTTTTGGGCAAAAGTATAGAATCACCACTCAAATGCAACAATGTTGCATTTATAATTATGCCCAGAATAAATATATCTGTAAATGATACTGTTCTCATATACGCTCTCAACCTATATTTATTGGTGTTTTAGACGATCTTTTAGATTGATGAGTTAAGTTTATTTAATTATTTCAATCGTCTTTTATTTGGATTTTGTCGATTGGAAAAAAACGATAATATTTCAATTACATCCTTATTTTCTCTGTAATACATCGTGTTTAATTCCAAAATAATGGCTTTTCGAACTCTTAGATTTTCAGAGAAGGGAAACAATTTGGGATTATGAGCAATTAAATTTAATACCCTTTCTATTTCTGCTGACAGTCTTTGTAGTTCTTTTTGGGTAAAATTTTCCTCCAGGTACTCAAAAGTTTGATTAAGTTCAGTAAGAGCATGATTGGTCCAAAAAATTTTAAAGCCACTTTTCATAAATCTTTCTTACTTCAGAATGCGGCTTAACTTTTCCATTCTCAGCATCCAAAATTCCTTGTTCAATTGATTTTCGTTCCTCCTCAGAAATTTCATCCCCCCAGTCTTTAGATTCAGATTTTCTCAATTCTAATAATTTATGAATCAAAGCGCTATCTTCCAAAGTAGTCAACCACTGGATCAATTCAATTTTAGCATTTTGAATATTTATTTCCATAGCTCAAATATACAAAATTTCTTCTGGCACTATTTTCTTTAAATATCCACTCGTTCCTGGAAAATACTAAGCTTATCGGGAAGAAAATAATACACCTTTACCATAACATTATAACTCATTAAATATCTATCCTCCACATTCAGGTTATCACAACACACCCCCAATACCCTTAAACAAAAAAAGTAGCCCAAAAGCTACTTTTTACTGAACTAAAATTATTCCAATGCTTAATGTTGCACCAATACTTTGGTGGCTGAAACTCGTTTATCATTTTCATAAAAATGCACCGCATAAATTCCATTCGTCCAATCTTGTACATTTAGTTGTTTGGCATTCACCGAACTGGTAACGACCAATTGTCCCAAAGCATTATACACTCTTACTTCTGTGATTCTACTATCATTTTCCCAATACAAAACATCATTTACAGGATTAGGATATACACGAGTTGCTTCAGCTAAATTGTCTTCTACACTTAAAACGGCTGATGTTAAATCAAACTTCCATAAATCGGTTGGAAATGTATTGGTTTGACGGTTTTGTCCACCATAAAAATAGACCTCCTTATTGATCACAAAACTTCCGGGAGCCCAACGACTCACCCCAGGGTGAGGAGTAAGTTCATTCCATGTATCCGTTGATGGATCGTATTTCCACATTTCACCTGTAGCCATAAAGTTATGATCATCTCCATCACCGCTGAGGACAAATCCTTTGTCGTCAATAGCGAACTGTGTTCCAGCCACTCTGGCTTCTCCCGGGAAATCACTCATGCTGGACCATGTATTAGATGTCGTATCTAACTTATACCAATCTTTAAATATAGTTCCTCCGCTATGTCCCAAACCGGCAAAAACTTCATCTCCCGCGTTAAACATAAATGGATGATGTCTTCCAGGGCCAGGCAAATCTGCAATTTGAGTCCATGAATCCAGCAGGATATCATACACCCACCAATCATCAAGATCACCGGATGGATCATCTCCCAGACCTACATATATTTTATTGCCAATTGCAATCATTGCAGGGTGTCTCCTGCCTGTACATCCACAACTGGCCAATTGCGTCCACGTATCGGTAGCCGCATCAAAACTCCATAAATCATTTAGGTATTGTGAATTATTTGCACCAAAACCCATATAAGCAATCCCATTGGCTACTGTTCCGATTCCGAAACTACGTGCAGGCCCTGGAAACTGTTGTAGTGTGGTCCAGGTATTGGTAACCGGATCATATTCATAGGCATCTTTAGTGGGTAATCCCGATGATAAAGTTCCTGTAATTGCATAGCCCTTTTCGTTTAATGAAAAAGAAATGGGATGATGACGTCCCACCGGAGCATTAGCCAATTGCACCCATGATTGCGAAAAACCAGTTGCCGAAATGATTACTAATAGACCGAGTAAACTTTTTTTCATATTTCATGTTTTAAGTAAGTCCAAACATAACATAAGAACTCTGCTACATAAAATTTCTTTTTGTCAGGTTTCTGACATTTTAGGCTACAGGGTTATGGCTTCTGATTGTTGATCAAACCAATAATCTAAAACTCTTAAAAATGTGTAACTTTTCAGAATGAAAATTAATTTGCTTTATAACTTTCTAAAGTCTTCGTCCATATGCTGACCTCAAACAATATATTTGACGAACCAAAAAAAGGATTGGTCACATGAAATACCTACTCGGTTTTATCTTATTCATTTCACTGCATGGTTTGGCACAGGATCAAGATTCGGTTATTCTGGTCAAAGGGCGTTATATCACTGGATTGAACGGATCTATCAGTAGCCAAAGTGTGAATGGAAATATTCTGGGTGGTCAGGTAGCCAGAAAGGTCAATGAGTACTCCATTGGCACCCAAAGTGGTTATTTTATTAAAGATGGCTGGACACTTGGTGTGGAATTCGCATTGGGTAAAACGGAATTTCGTAATCCGGATTTACATGTTTCTGCTGAAAATGTGTCTATTGGAGTATGGTCCAGATATTATTTTATGAGATATTATAACGGAGCACTGTTTGCAGACCTTACCCCATTTTACACGGTAATCAATGAGATCAATGAGATTGAAACAACCAATTTTGTTTTTGCCGAGGAATTACATGGTAAAGGATATGGGATTCGACCGGCTATTGGTTTTACATATCTGATCAATAAAAATGTAGGTTTTGGGATGTCTGTGGCCTATCAATTTGGGCATGTATATGCAGACCGAACCAATTTGATTTTAGAAACGGTAACCAAAGAAGATTATGAATTTTCGCAGTTAAATTTCAATTTTAGTTTTCAAGTATACCTAGATCAATTTTTCTTTTAATGCGATTTCTACTATCCATCTTTATCATATGCACCAGTTTGTCAGGGTATACGCAAATGCAGGATACCTTAACGGCTATTCCTATTGGAGATACGGCTATAAAGAATGTGAAGACTATTGCTGTTCCCATTGTATTTTATACTCCTGAAACCAGTGGCGCTTTTGGTGCGGGAACACAGATATTTTTTAAAACAAACCCGGTCTTTAAAAGCGGTAAACTATCCAATATATTCGGAACATTTATCTATACGCTAAACAATCAGTTGATTATTCAGGGGGCTTCTAAATTGTTCTTTAATCAAGATCGATTTGCATTAGATGCCAAAATCAAATATCAGGTCTTCCCTACTCAGTTTTGGGGCATTGGTGGAAATACACAAGATATTGCGGAAGAGAATTTTAATCAGACGGAAACATTCATAACTGCCTCATTGCTCAAGCAACTCCCTCAGTTTGTCAACTTTGGATTTCAGTTCACTTTTGCCAATTATGATGTCACAGAAGTTGATAGTGGTGGTATTCTGGATGCTGATACAGTCAACGGTTCCTCAGGTGCCCGATTAATGGGATTGGGTGTTGTTTTTAATGTGGATACGCGTGACAATTATTTTTCGCCCCTCCGAGGTGGTTTATACCAGTTTCAAACCAATTTCACCAGCAAGGTTATGGCCAGTACCCATAGCTTTAACAGTTTTCAAATTGATTTACGGAAATATTTGAAATTACCTCGAAAACAGGTTTTAGCACTCCAGTTTTATACACGTCTCACCTTTGGGGATGCACCTTTCCAGGCCAGAGCCATTTATGGTGGAGCTGATTTAGCCCGGGGCTATTTTAGAGGTCGTTTTATTGATGATCACTTATATGTGCTTCAGGCAGAATACCGTTTTCCGATTGCTTCCAGATGGGAAATGGCTGCATTTGTACTTACCGGAAATGTGGGCAATGCACTTGATGGGTTTGATAGTCCCAATAAATCCAGCTTTGGTTTTGGTCCTCGATATTTCATTTCAAAGAATAACAGATCGGCTTTAAGATTAGATATTGGGTTCAATTCTTATGGTGGGTCAGGAATTTACTTTGGCGTTAATGAGGCTTTTTAAATCTGTTTTATGACTTTTGCCGCTCAATTAGATTATAATGGATTTTAATACTACCGGAATTGATTTAAGTTGGCAAGTTGACAATATTCAGAGCTTCTACCCCATTATCATTGCTACTGTTGGGTTTACCATCTATTGGTTTATTTCTATTTCTCCAAAAATCAAATCCAAATTTTATAATCGATACGATGCGGATAAAGCTTCTGAAAAGCACATTCTTTTCACTAAATATTCAGGTCTGATTTGGATGGGAATTATTCCCTTAATCATCAGTTTGTTGGTGTTACCTAATTATGCTCTGGCAGATTATGGATTAACCATCATTCCGGAAACGACATTGACTTCTTTGGCCTGGATTCTGGGGCTTTGTATTCTTATCGTCCCAATAGCCAGTATCAGTGCACGAAACCCAAAGAATTTTGTGAATTATCCGCAGATTAGAGCTAAAGAATGGGATACTGCTTTAAAGATTAAAAATGCTTTGGGATGGGCTGCCTATTTGTTTGGATACGAGATTTTATTTAGAGGTATTTTGTTGTTTCCATTAGTGGCTGAGTTTGGTGTTTGGCCAGCCATCGCGGTCAATGTAGCACTCTACTCTTCTACACATATTCCTAAAGGACTGGATGAAACCATTGGCGCCATCCCACTCGGTATTGTGCTGTGCCTTTTGACATTGTTAACCGGAACCATCTGGATTGCCTTTTTCGTACATGTGGCTATGGCCTGGACCAATAGTTTTACTGCGCTCAAACATAACCCTGAGATGCGGAGTATATAAAATTGAATCCTATATTATATTGGCGGAAGCACCATCGGTGCGCTACGCCATAATTCAAAATCCTAATTAAGGCACTGAGCTACAGCGTAGCGAAATCGACTCCTTCACTCCACCTCGTCAAAAATGTATTGGGTATCGTATGCTATACTGTTATCCTCCAAAAATGATATGTACTCTTGTCTAAACGACTGCTTTATATGATGCTCTTCTTGTCGTTCGATATAGTTCATCACCATATCTATCTGTGAATACCCTACTGTAAATGCGGCAAATCTAACTTGCCATTCGAACTTGCCCCGTACCCACTTTCTTTGATTAATATATCTGGATGAATTGGCCTTAATATCTCTCATGATATGAGACAGGTTAATATCTGGTTTTGCTCTCAATAAAATATGTATATGATCTGGCATCCCGTTAATGACTACGATTTTGTGATTCTTATTATTCACTATACCAACGATATACTTATAGAGTTCGGTTTTCCATCTGGGTTGAATGAGGTTTCTTCTTCTTTTTACCACAAACACAACATAATAGTACAATTGCGTGTACGTATTCGCCATCTTACTTTATTTTAGGATTATTAGGTTAATTATTGACTTTGGTGTCGCTACGCTGTAGCTCTCTGGCTTTTGACCTTATTCTTTTGAGATATTTCGCACCGATGGTGCTTCAATATCTTTTGACTATACCTTCCTGAAATTCATATCGCACCTACGGTGCTTCATTTACACCTCATATTATTCTAATTCATCTTACTTTTAATCTCCTTAAGTTCTACCTGGAAACTACGCATCATTTGCATAATACTGGATAGATTCAAATCATCATTCTCGTAATTCTGCATATCAATTTTACAGGTGTATTCCCACAATTCAATAACATCCTCCAGACGCACTTCATAAGGCTCATAAAATGCATTATCCGACTTAAAAATCAACACGCTCTTATTCTGAGTGTTCTTATATAAACGCTTATAAACAAGTCCTTCATTTCGTGTAATCACCACATAAGTTTGTCCGCTTCGGATATACTCAGGGGATTCTACAAACTTCCCTACAACAAAAGCGCCATCACGAACCCAGGGCTCCATAGAATCTCCTTTAATCGGGAATGCACGGTGTTTTCCTGTAGGCACAAAAGGCAATTTCATTTGAGGTAACTCTGAGATATACTCCGGGTCATCATATCCTCTTAAATAACCTGCAGAAGCTTTAATCGGAACGACTTCAATCATATCTTCATCATCATTATTGATGACCACCGGAAACAGGACTCTGTTCTTTCCTATATCGATATATACATCATCTTTGGATAAAGTCAGGTCATGTCGGATCAAGGCATCAATAGGTAATTTAAAAAAGTCTGAATACTTAATTAATGTTTCCTGACTCGGCTCTGCCCGATGATCTTCATATGAAGCGATTTGACCTCTGGATAATTCAAAATGGTCTGCTAAAGCTTGCTGAGACCAAGCTTTCTTATTTCTCAAATATTTGATATTACTGGCAAAATTCAACATTGTAAAATATATTAACATTAAATGACAAATATATTTACTTCTTTTGTAATTCACAAATCAGAACAAAACGGATTTTAAATCCTATTGAAATAAAAAGCGTAAAACAATGAAAACAATTTTAGACCAGGACACCCCCACATTTGATTTTGGACCTAAAGCTTCAGATTCGATTTCGTCTTCTTCAACCGACCTTACTTCTCCCCTCGCTAATACCATTATTCACATGGATTTAGACTCCTTTTTTGTATCATGTGAACGTCTACTTGATCCCAAACTTATTGGTAAACCTGTGCTTGTTGGAGGTACCAGCGACCGTGGTGTGGTTTCTGCATGCAGCTATGAAACCCGTCCTTATGGAATTCACTCTGCTATGCCTATGCGAATGGCGCGTAAGCTTTGTCCCGAAGCTGTTGTTATTCGTGGCAGTAGTGGAATCTACAGCAAGTTCTCTAACATGGTTACCGATATCATTGAAGAAATGTCTCCCTTATATGAAAAATCATCTATCGATGAATTTTACATTGATATCACCGGAATGGACCGGTTCCACGGTAGTTACAAATGGGCGAAAGAATTACGCCAACGGATCATAAAAGAGACGCATCTTCCTATCTCATTTGGCATGTCTACGAGTAAAACCGTTTCTAAAGTCGGCACCGGTGAAGCCAAGCCTAATGGACAAATAGAAATTCCATATGGTACTGAAAAACGTTTTCTGGCACCTCTTTCCATCAAAAAAATTCCAATGGTTGGTGATAAGACTTATCGAAAATTCAGAAGCATGGGAATTGAAAAAATACACACTCTCCAGGAAATGCCTTTGGAACTCATGGAACGTGTTTTTGGAAAAAACGGTATCGCTATATGGAAAAAAGCCAATGGTATTGATCGCACTCCTGTAACACCCTACCACGATCGCAAGTCTATTTCATCATCCCTCACTTTTGAAAAAGATACCATAGACGTTCGGAAACTCAAAGAAATCCTTACTTCTATGACTGAAAAGCTAGCCTACTACCTACGTAACGGAAACAAATTGACGTCTAATGTTTCCGTTACCGTAAGGTATTCCGATTTTGATACCCGGAGTCGCCAAAAGCATATTCCATATACGGCTAATGATCATACGTTAATTGCTACTGTCATGCAACTATTTGATCAACTCTACCAACGTAGGGTTATGGCACGATTAGTTGGTGTTCGGTTTAGTGGTTTAGTTGGAGGTGGTTATCAAATCAACCTTTTTGAAGACAACGAAAAAACAATTCATCTGTATCAAGCTATGGATAAAATCAGAAATCGATTTGGACAGGGAGCTATTAAACGTGCAGTAACTATGGACACCCGAGGTATTGGCCAGATGAATCCTTTTAATGGAAAAGCACCCATTATTCCTGCACATCGGAGAATGTAATCGGGGCTTCGACTCCGCTCAGCCACCTCCAAATATCTTAACTTACTTCGGCTATGCTTAGCATAAACCGCTTAGCCACCTCCAAATATTTCGACTTTCTTCAGCGATGTTCAGCACAAGCCGCTCAGCCACCTTATTAAAATTCAATTTTTGTACCCTTCGGCTCCGCTCAGGGTACAATCGGTTCACTGAGCGGAGTCGAAGTGAACGTATTAATCATTCTTATTACTAAAATGTGTTTGATTCAAACATTTTGCTAATTCATGAAGCTTATCAGTTTGCCTCTTAATCAACGCTTCTTTCTTTTGTCTAGTCCAGCCCTGAATCTGCTTTTCTCTATAAAAAGCTTGATCTATTCTATCAAACACCTCGAAATAAGCCAATTGAATTGGAGGATACTTTTTAGTAAAATTAGCTCCATTACCAGTAATATGTTCTTTTAATCTTCTATCCAAATCATTTGTACTACCAGTATAATAAAACCCACCTTCACATTCTAGTATATACATATAACCTTTTATCATCTGTGGATTAAATATAGTTGATTATCAATTCGAAGATCTTCTTCTCACCCTTCGGCTCCGCTCAGAGTTCCATCTGTTCACTGAGCGGAGCCGAAGTGAAACTTAAAAAATCAGTTACTTCTTCTGCTTCTTGACTTTTACGCTATAGTCATCAAAATTACCTGTCACATTAATATTCAGGTATTTTGTTTTCTTATTAGGATCCACTTCTACGATCTCATCCTCTTTATTTTTATCGGATGCTTTGGCTCCAAATAGTTTGTTTTTTGCTGCTTGTTTTACCAAACTCCATGGAATTCGGAAATAGTAATCGATATTATCTTCCATATCCTGGGTTCCGGATATATCCATATGCCCTAGGGTAGATTCGATAGTCATATTCGGAATGGTAACTACTCCATTGGTAATGTCCATATGATTTTGCAAAGTATCAAACTTAATATTGGTCAAATCCTTATCGCCAAAATAATCGGAAAGCATCATCACCGGATCATAATTTTCCAAACGTCCATTTAATACCATCACATCCATATGTACTACAGAGTGATCCAGGTCTACCATTAAATCAGGATACACACGAATATTCCCTGTAATACGTGCGGTTAACTGCCCATGTAAGTTCTCCGACACGATTTCTTCCTGACCAAAGTTTTCGAACTTGAATAAGAGTTTATCCAAGTCCACCTCAGTTAAATTCATTTGTGGCTTTAAGTAAATATGTTTCGGATCACTTCCATTAAAATATCCATTCATAGCCACATGACCTCCGGCCGCATCTAAGCTTACCGTATCTAAATAGATATAATGATTTTTAGTGGTTCTTAATTGTGCATGAATATTCTTTAAGTCTAGTCGATGATAAATAAAGTGTCCGATATCCGCATTAAACTGCATATCAGTAAATGATAATTCGTACAGATTAAAAGCCTCAGCGTGCGCGGCCATATCTTCAGAGGTATGAACAGACTTGGTAGAATCAGTTTGTTCAGGTTGTGGACTTTCATTGAAGCTGGACAGGGCATCAAAATCAATAAATTCTGATTTCAAAGTCAAGTGATTATCTCGCTTTTTAATGGTTTCATCCTCACCCAGGTAGTAATTCATATCTACTTCAAATTCAGTACGACCCATTTTGCCTTTAAACTTCTGAATCATAATATGCTCATCTTCATAGTGAACGCGACCATTAAAATTCTCAAATCGCAAAGGGTGTACATGCATTTTACCATCTAATCTATCTAACTGTACATCGATACTGTGTAATGCGTTTTGTTTATAATGCATACTACTGGACAAATGTAAATTCAACCCTTCTACTTCTTCATGGCGGTAATCTTTAGGCACATGGTTTTCTCCCTGATAAGCAAAGAGATTATCAAATTTCAATAAGTCAGATTTAAACGTGATATCCAGGTCCACATCGCCATTTAATTGTTCCTGCATCCAGAAACTATAATCATGAATGAGACCATTAAAATGAAAATCTGAGGAATCTATTTCTCCTTTAAAGTCTACAATATTCAGGTCATCACCTTTAATCAAAACATCTGCATGAAAATCATGTAATGTATGTGGATAGTGCTTTAAATCCGCATAAAAATCATCTATAAAGAACTCTCCTTTGGGTAAATGTCTAAATTCGGTAAAGGCACTTCCCAATGCATTGAACGAAAAAGCCATACTCAAATCTTCTATTTGTTCATTTACCCCTGTCGAATCTTCTTCTGAAAACTGTGTTAACTCAGCTATATCCAGCATAGTAGATTGAACATCCAAATGAGCTTTTACAGGTGTTGGTGTATGATGCACAATGGCAGGCAAATCAGAAAGCGTTCCTGATAAGGAAATATCCGAATTTCCCATAGCCAAATAAAACTGATCCAAATCCGCCTTTTTTCCGTTCATTTCAATATGCACATCCAAATCTTTTAACGGAGCCGGTAAATCACTGGCATTAAAAGTTAAATCTTCAATTTTAAGTTCTGCAAAATAGGCTTGATTTAATTCACTCAATGCCTTCTCCGGATGATCCAAATCAATAACATCATGAAATTTGAGCATCATCTCAACACTTCCATTGGCATCTTCCACATCCTCCAGATTCAGGAACCCTACAAGAAACGGAATATCAAAGTCCGCCTCTAATTGCATATTGATCTCAGGCGCTTCAAAGTTTTTAACTTCTAGATTGCCCACAAACTTTCCTTTTTCCATGTTCCCTACCATATCGGTAAGTGAGAACTCCATAGACTCAAAGTTTCGTTTTTCGCCATTGGTAAAATGTCCGGAAAATCCCATATGGTCTATTCGCTTCTTTTCTGTAGAATTCTCTAAAAAAGCTTCTGAGGCTCCAAATTTAGCATCAATAAAAGGCTGACGACCATTTGTAGTTGGGCCTTGCAATACCGCATTAAAGTAAATCTTACCCGCATTCTCATAGCGCTCTAAAACAGGAATGACCTCTTCGGGAGCAAATGCTATAAACATATCAAAGTTTGGTTTGGCCCCTTTTAACGCAATATCCAGAGTCATTTCGTTTTTGGTATCAATACTTCCTTCCAGTTCAAAGTCACCATGTTCCATGGTAATTCCTGAAGGTTTAAAACTCAACATTCCGGTAGTTTCATTAAACACCAAATCGGTATGGAACTCAAAATGTTTATGCTTCAGATAAGTGGTATCTCCATTATCCATCACATTCAATTCAAATTGACTATCAATATGCGCTGCTATCTGATCGCTTTTGGTATTAAATCCACCTTTGGCCCAGTAAATCAATGTTTCAATATCCAAATTGGTGGCTTCTTCTCGCTGGTGAATATCTATGTTTTGAAACTCGATTTTACGCAAGTGGACATCTATAGGCTCGCCCTCTTCACTACTCGAAGAAATAGCCAAAGCATTTTCCACATTAGTTCTACCATCTGTATGTAATACCAAATCAATAAAACCATCTTCTACTACCAGTGAATGAATATCATAATAGCCAGATAAAATATCAAATAGCCCAAACCCCATGTAAATATCTGCCACTTCAACAATAGGTGCCGCATTCTCCTCTTTGGTTTCATAAATATGGACATCATCCACCTTTAATGAGATATCCGGAAAATTGGCAAAGGGAGCCAAATGCACATCTCCAACCGATATTTTGCCGGTATAGGTAGCATTTAAGCTGGTTATTTGTGACTGTACTATAGCATCTTGTTTCAGATATGCTACTAGAATAATGACAGATAATGCCATTACCGGAATCAGAATCAACCCAATAAATATACGTTTCACTTGTTTGGTTTTTATTGGCGAAAACTAATATTTTTCTATGGGTTGGAATAGCTTTTTGTCTGACTGTAGGATTATTTTTTGTGTGGGTTAGAAAACACTAAAGCTAAAGTCTATGGCAAAGGCTAAACTCTATTGATTACAGAATGTTCATGTAAACAAAATATGTTCAGCACCCTTCGACTTCGCTCAGGATACTATAAATCAAAGCATATTCTGTTCACTAAGCCGAGCCGAAGTGAATATTTGCTCTACCTCTTCACCACTTTCTCCACCTTTACCCCTAACTCATTTTTCAATGTCACTACATACATTCCTGTAGCCATTTTAGACATGTCTATTGAGGTAATTTGTTTTTTCGAAGTGGATTGATATACTATCGCTCCGGCACTATTGGTAAGTGTAATTTCTAAAGACTGATGACTTCCTTTATCAATATGCAAAACATCACTTGTTGGATTTGGGTATAATTTCACTCCAATCAGTTCTGCTTCCTGTATACCCACATTCGTAATCGAAAAACATGCTGAAGTATCTACACACCCATTCTGCGATACTTCCACCTGATAATTTCCATTCGCAATTGCTGTAAAACTCGAGTTTGTGGCGCCTACTATGGGGCCATTCAAACAATCTATCCATTGATATATAGCATTGGTAGCCTGTGCGGTTAATGTTAAATTATTTCGAGTTACTGACGTATCCACATCCAATAATGTGAAATCTAGTGTGACTATACTATCACACCCCTGGCTATTCATTAATGTATACGTAGGACCATTCGTTGTTTGATTATATGTAACTCCATCTATCCAAACAATTGGACTACATGAGGTAATTACATCAGTAAACGAAGTAGAATTTAAAATCATTAAATCTAGTGTTACAATAGAATCACATCCACTACTGCTTATCAATGTGTCTACTGCCGTATTATTATCTGAAGTATAAGTAATCCCATCTATCCAGGTATAACTATCACAAGCTGAAACTATATCCGTTACGTATTGCGTGTTGTTGATCGTTAAGTTAAGTGTGACGATACTATCACATCCTACTGCATTGATTAGCGTATCCAAAGCCGTATTATTACTCGAAGTATACGTAATTCCATCTATCCAGGTATAACTATCACAAGCTGAAACTATATCCGTTACGTATTGCGTGTTGTTGATCGTTAAGTTAAGTGTGACGATACTATCACATCCTACTGCATTGATTAGCGTATCCAAAGCCGTATTATTACTCGAAGTATACGTAATTCCATTCCAGGTATAACTATCACAGACTGTAACCACTTCTACACCTGAAGAGGGCTGCAGAATAGTTAAATCTAAAATCACAATAGAATCACAACCACTACTGCTTAACAAAGTATCCACAGCGGTATTATTATTCGAAGTATATGTGATTCCATCTATCCAGGTATAATTACTACAAGACGAAATTACATCTGTTGTGTATTGAGTAGTGTTAATCGTTAAGTCTAAAGTAATAATCGAATCACAACCACTACTACTCAATAGAGTATCTATAGCAGTATTGTTATTCGTAGTATATGTGATTCCGTCTATCCAGGTATAACTATCACACGCTACAATAGTGTCTATTACATATTGAGTAGTATTAATAGTCAAATTAATAGTTATAATAGAATCACAATTTACTGAATTCGGTATCGTATCCAAATAAGTTCCTGAACTCATCCATACATTTCCACCTGGGGAAGTATAACTATCACATGTTGTTACCGTTAGTGTTGAAGTTGTTGAATTATTAATTATCAAATTTACAGTGATAATAGAATCACAATTTACTGAATTCGGGATTGTATCCATATAAGTACCGGAACTTGTCCATACGTAATTTCCACTTGGAGAAGTATAACTATCACATGTTGTTATCGCAATTGTTGAAGTGGTCGAATTTAATATCGTCAGATCAAGTGTGACAATACTATCACATCCAGATGTACTTACAAGAGTATCTACAGCGGCATTATTGTTTGAAGTATATGTAACCCCATTAACCCAAGTATAACTATCACAAGCCATAATTGTATCTGTGACATATTGAGTGGTGTTAATCGTTAAATCCAGTGTAATGATACTATCACAGCCGTTCGATTTTGTATATAATTGTGTTGCCGTATCATTACTTGAAGTATATGTGATTCCATCTATCCAGGTATAAATATCACAAGCTGTAACTGTATCCGTATGATGACTTGAGTAGTTAATGGTCAAATTAATCGTAAGAATAGAATCACAATTTACTGAATTCGGGATCGTATCCATATAAGTACCAGAACTTACCCATATATAATTTCCACTTGGAGAAGTATAACTATCGCAAGCAGCTGTTGTTATTGTTGAGGTTGTTGAATTTAATATTGTTAGATCAAGTACAACTATACTATCACACCCGACAGCATTCACTAACGTATCTAAGGCCGTATTATTACTTGAATTATAGGTAACCCCATTCCAAATATAACTATCACAAGCCGTAACCATTTCTATGCCTGAAGAAGGTTGTAAAATAGTTAAATCCAAAGTCACAATAGAATCACAACCTCCACTACTCTGCAAAGTATCTACAGCGGTATTATTATTGGATGTATATGTAATTCCATCTATCCAGGTATAACTGCTACAGGCTACAATTGTATCAACACTTAAATATTGACTAACAATACTTAGATTAATAGTTACTATACTATCCGCTCCACAATTAGTTGTAAGCGTATCTTTATATATGCCACTCTGTGTGTATGTATTATTTCCACTCGGTACAGTATAAGAATTACAAGCAGCTATTGAAATGGAAGAGGGTAATGCAAAACACCCTTCTGTTGCACCCACATCTCTTGTGCCTACTATTGGTGCATTTTGTGCATCAGAGTTGTCGTTTGGATTTCCATTATCTACGGCAATACTACCAGGGCCAGGTCGCATTGTTTGTGTAGTCCCTCCATTAAATGCTAAAGGCAACAAATTTAATTGTGAAGTAGTAATATTTATACTATCAGAGCTTATCGTTCCCGTTGGTGCATCACTAAAAATATTATATCCATTTGATATAACTGTAGGAACAGTACTGTTATATATTCCACTAGAATTAATACCGTTTTCTGCTATTATAGTACTTGTTGTATGTATTGAAGATGGAGAATAAAAAGGTGTATAAGTAGAATAGGCCTTTGAATAAACCCCCGCCCCATTACCTGAAGTTCCAGAATTTCCAGATATTGTAGAATTTGTAAGACTAACTTGGGACGATGCCAAACAAGAAGAATTTATTAATGAAGGACAAGAAGAATACGAATTTGAATAAATCCCCCCTCCTCCAGAAGGGGCTGAATTCCCAGATACCGTGGAATTTACTACATTCACAAAAGAAGATGAAGTAGACCCATGAGACGCATAATTGTATGAATAACGAGAATATGAAACAATTCCTCCCCCCCAATTAGAAGCAACGTTTCCTGATATGGTTGAATTCGTTACATTCATAATAGAAGAACAAGAATCAAATTGAAAACCAGCAGAAAAACTAAAAACTCCCGCTCCGTTATAAGCAGAATTACCTAAAACCATAGAGTTCATTATATCAATAGATGATGATTTTGTCTTGGAGTAAACCCCCCCACCTTCAAAAGCGGTGTTTCCCTGTAAAGTAGAATTAATTAAACTAATAGAACCCGAATTAGAAAAACAATAAATCCCTCCTCCCAAATTAGATGCATTATTTCCAGATATAATACTGTTTTCTATTATAATAAAATAAAAAATAGAATTATTAGATAAACAATAAACCCCTCCTCCATTCGCTGACGTATTTCCTAAAACCTTAGAATCTAAGATGCTTATAGGAGATGGTATATTAGAATATAGATAAACTCCTCCTCCTTTACTAGAAGCAACATTTCCCGATATTGTTGTATTTATTAAACTCACAAATGAAGTAGCCACAGTGGAACAAATTCCTCCTCCTTGATTAGCTGTATTTCCAGATATCTTAGAGTTTTTTACAAATAACGTATCAGAGCAAAAATAGCTGTAAACTGCCCCTCCATTCCCAGAACTGACACCATTACCATTGCCATTTACAAGTACCAAAGAATCTAAAACAACTCTACCTGCTCCATTAAATGAAAAAATCCGGGAATTATTATTTCCTGATATAAACAATGTATCCGTAACTGTATATAAACCTTTTATCACTACACCATTAGTATCAAAAGCTATTTCACCAGTAGTTAAAACTATGGAATCAGACCCTAAAGCAATTAAAGATGGAGAAAAACGAATGGTATCACCCGCTACGCAACTATCCGCTATCGCTCTTAAGGAACCTAAGCCCGAGTCATTAGTATTTATTACAGTATGGGTGGTTTGCGCTTGTAAGCCTAAACTGGCTATAAGCACTATAAATAGTACTATCTTTTTCATGAACAAGGATTGTGATACGCTAGAGTTTTTAACCTTTCAAAATTGAAATTTTATTCTGCAAAAGTAGGTTTGTTTTATCATATAATCGACCTAAAAAATCAATCAAAACTCAGAAAATGAATAGACTAATTTGAGATATTCATACAACATCCACATATGTAAAATATATTAACAACAACTGTTAAATATATTATTCAACTTTGCATTTACAGCACTTCGGATTATCTAAACTAACTAGTGCACGCAAAAGATGTATGTATATTAATAATCACACATATTACAGTTTAAAATTTGGAACGATTTCTCCCAAGGAATTGCTCCATCAAATGCTGGATGCTCAAGTGAAATCTTTTGCGATTACAGATATCAACAACACCACCGCGCTATTGGACTTTTTACGGCTGACTCAAAAACATTTCATCAAAATAGTCGCAGGTATTGATTTTAGAAATGGGGCACAACAACAATTTGTAGCTTTAGCCAAAAACAATCAGGGATTTCAGGAAATCAACCAACATCTATCCTATTACAATCATTTGGACCAACCCATCCCACCTCAGGCTCCTCCTTTCAAAAATGCATTTACCATTTATCCATTAGGGACTCAACCCGTTTCTGCATTAAACGAAAACGAATTTATTGGGGTGAAAGCTTCACAAATTCATGAACTGCGTTTAGGGAAACTCAAATACCATCAAGATAAACTGGTGATTTTACAGCCTGTGACTTTTAGAAATAAACGTGATTTTAATGCACATCGACTCTTACGTGCTATAGCTAATAACACCCTACTCAGTAAACTTTCTAAAACAGAAGAAGCTGACCCGAAAGACATTTTTTATAGTCCGGACGATCTTAAAGAAGTATTCGCAGAATTCCCTACAATCATTCAAAATACTCATGATCTATTAGATGCTTGTCATATCCATTTTGATCTCAAAAATGAAAACGGTCATAATAACCTCAGCCATTATACCGGAAATGAAGAACTTGACTTTCGATTTATCAAACATCTTGCATTTAAAAATCTGGCATATCGATTCGATACAATAGATGATGATATATATGATCGAATTAATATGGAACTGGACGTCATCCGAAAAAAGAAGTTTATTTCTTACTTCCTGATTGCCTGGAAAGTCACGAAATATGCACGAAGTAAAGGATACTACTATGTAGGCCGTGGTAGCGGAGCTAACAGCATCATCTCTTATCTACTTAGAATCACCGATGTAGACCCCATGGAATTAGATCTTTATTTTGAGCGATTTATCAACTTATTCCGACAAAATCCGCCCGATTTCGATATTGACTTTTCATGGAAGGATCGAGAAGATATTACCCGATACATTTTCGAACGATTTCCGAATGCCACACTTTTAGCCGCATATAGCACTTACAAACAAAAATCGGTACTTCGAGAACTGGGCAAAGTCTTTGGGCTCCCAAATCATGAAATAGACAAACTACAACGCTATCCGCAGAAAGCAGATGAAATTGGCAAAATCGTATTGAAATACAGTTCACTTATTCACGGTTTTCCCAGCCATTTAACCGTTCACTCTTCGGGAATCATTATTTCCGATCGTCCTATTCATTATTTTTCGGCTACGTTTATGCCTCCCAAAGGCTACCCTACCACACATTTTGATATGCATACGGCCGAAGATATTTCCCTATATAAATTCGATATTCTAGGGCAACGAGGATTGGCTAAGATTAAAGATGCCCTTCAAATTATTCGGGACACTAACCAAAATACGACATTAGATATCCATGATATTAAAAGTCTAAAAACAGATCAAAAATCAAATGATTTACTCCGACAGGGAAATGCAATTGCATGCTTTTATATTGAATCTCCTGCGATGCGCATGCTCCTGCGAAAACTCCGTGTGAGTAAATATTTAGATCTTGTAGCCGCAAGTTCAGTGATTCGTCCAGGGGTTGCGCAAAGTGGGATGATGCGTGAATACATTATCCGTCATCGAAATCCTGAAAAACGTGAATTGGCCCGACAAAAATCAAAAATCCTATATGATTTAATGCCAGATACCTATGGTGTAATGGTATATCAGGAAGATGTGATTAAGGTTGCACATTATTTTGCCGGACTTTCACTGGCAGAAGCAGATGTATTAAGACGTGGAATGAGTGGAAAATATCGTTCCAGAGATGAATTTCAACAAGTCAAAAGGAAATTCTTTGATAACTGTAAAACCAAAGGTTATGATCCGGCTCATGTCAAAGAAGTTTGGTATCAAATCGAAAGTTTTGCAGGATATGCTTTTGCCAAGGGGCATTCTGCGAGTTATGCCGTTGAAAGCTATCAATGCTTATATCTGAAAGCTTACTATCCACTTGAGTTTTTAGTCGCCACCATTAACAATGGTGGGGGCTTCTACTCTCGTCAACTCTATATTTATGAAGCCCAAAAACACGGAGGAAAAATTCATTTGCCCTGTATTAATCAAAGTGAACAAATTACCGTATTATATGGTACTGAAATCTATTTGGGGTTTAATTTTATTCATGGTTTAGAAGCTAAAACCATCAAAGCAATCCTCTGGGAACGGAATCGTTTTGGGTTTTTAAGTGGGTTTAGGGACTTTGTTCAACGTGTTCCTGTCTCTCTGGAACAATTAATGATTCTTATTCGAAGCAATGCTTTTCAGTTTACCAAACAAACGAAAAAGACCCTTTTATGGGATGCGCATCTACTTCTGAATAAACAAAAAAAGAAACCCAAAACATTGTCTTTATTTCAACCTAAAGCAAAAAAATTTGAACTCCCTACCTTGTGGAAACATGATCTTGAGGATGCCTTTGATGAAATTGAACTTTTTGGATTCCCCATAAGTATTTCACCTTTTAAGCTCTCATCCCATATTCCCTCCTCTTCTATCACAGCTGAAATGTTACCCCAATACGTTAATCAAAACATTACTATTGTAGGTTATCTTATTCACGTCAAAAGCATTAAGACACGAAATAAGAAAGGAATGTTTTTCGGCACTTTTATTGACCTTAAAGGACAATGGTTAGATACCGTAAGTTTTCCACTAGTTGCTTCCAAATACCCTTTTACAGGTACAGGTAGTTATTTACTCCATGGTAAAGTTGTCGAAGAATTTGATTATTATAGTCTGGAGATTATTTCTCAAAAGCGTATTCCCAATAAAAATATGCAAGACGAGGAAAATACACGTTTGAAACTTGGAAAAAACGTTACATCTATTCACTAATCTTTTTCGTTTTATTCAAGCCCTCATCAAAAATCCACCTCCATTTCATCTATTTTCAATTTTACTATGGTAAGCAATAGGTAAGCATGATTATACCACCTTCATTTTCAATACACATACAAAGTTTTATTGCTTCGTTTTCCCTCTTAAATAAAACACTCATTATAGGCCAATAAAATCAAGCTTTTACCGCTTTTCCATTTAAAAAAACGAGTCTTAATCCAAAGATAATTTTGAGTCAAAACAAAGACATACGCAACTAATTTCGTCTCCTCGTTTTTTACCCAAACTTTTAACCTCATTCATATTCTCGCCCAATATATTTGAGAGAAACAATTAAATATTTCGATATAATATGAAGAAAAACAAAACCTGGAAAAAATTATTATTGCTATTCATTCTATTCATAGGGATGAATTCCAATTCACTATTCTCTCAGAATTATGTAACAATTGGAGGGGGAACAAATAACACGACTTCATCGGTTGCAACACCTTATAGCACGTATTATCATGATGCAAGACACCAATACTTATATACAGGACAACAACTCATAAATAATGGAGCTGTAGCAGGTATGATTTGGAGTCTGGGTTTTAATGTGGGTTCAGCCAGCGGTGTGCCTTTAAATGGATTTACAATTAAACTTTCTACTGTACCCAATACTACGACAACAATACCCGTTGGGTGGGCTGCAAATCCAACTATTGTCTATAGTTCATCTACTCCTATAACTCCAACTCTGGGATGGAATCAATATTCATTTCAATCGCCATTTTACTGGAATGGTAGTGATGGAATCATTGTTGAAGTATGCTTTGACAATACCTCATGGGGTACATCAACTGGTGTTAGATATTCTAATGCGGCAAACAAGTCTAGAGGTAAATATAAAGACAATGATGTGGGGTGTTCGCTTGGTAATGGTTCTTTAACGAATAAAAGACCTAACATAAGAATCGATAATACGCCTATTTTCACTAACGATGCATCTGTACAGTCATTAATTAATCCAACTTTCCCAAATTGTATAGTGGATTCATTGGTTAAAATAGAACTCCATAATGCTGGTACAGCGAATTTGAATTCTGTAGATATTAATTGGTCTATTAATGGAACTCTTCAAACTGCTTTCCAATGGAACGGATCTATTGCACAATTTGATAATGACACTGTAACTCTAGGCACCATTATTGGCGGCTTCTCTGATAACGATGTTCTTAAAGTATGGACCTCTAACCCAAATGGGGGGGTAGATAGCATGAATATTAACGACACGATTAGCAAAATTATTCATAGTTCTTTATCCGGCACATATAGTATCCACCCTACTCCAGGAACTGGTTACTATCATAATTTTACAGAAGCAATTGAGGCCATGCAAACCTATGGAGTATGTGGACCAGTTATCTTTGATGTGTACGATACCAATTATACAGAGCAAATAGAAGTTTCAGGTATTCATGGTATTTCGGATACGAATACAGTGACCTTTAGAACGCAACCAAACGGTAATCAAAAGGCTGTAATCAAATACAATCCATCAAATAGCGGAAATAATTATGTGGTTAAGCTTAAAAATATTTCGAACATCATATTTGACAATATTGCTATAAAAGCTCTTGGTGCACCATATTCCAGAGCATTAGTCACAGCAGGTGCTTCTAATAAAAGTATTACCATTAAAAATTGCTTATTGACCTCCACCACCACTACATATACCACCACCAATAATGCGGTAGTATACATGAATACTGGGGACAATTCTCATTGGAAATTCACTAACAATACGATCATGCGAGGTTCTTACGGTATACTATTTAAAGCTCCAGGAGGAAATCTGGCAGATAGTAACGTTTTTACACAAAACAGGTTTAGACATCAAAGGTCATATGGAGCCGTTATTACCAATCAAAAAGATATTCAATTTGAGAGGAATAATATCTTTTCTAATACGACCTACCCATCGGGTATCGCATTTTCATTTGAAGCCAATTTCGGAGGTTCGTACAAAAATAATTACATCGAAGGTCGTACACACTTTCCAAAAGAAGGAATGAAATTCAATGGTATTGGAGGGACATTAAATAATATGACTCAGGTATCTAATAACCGAATATACATGCCTGCAAATGCATCGACAAATGCATTAAGCATTATCGATAACTTGTTTGTCGCATACACATTCAATTCCATATATAAATCAGGTACAAACTCTACCAATAGAGGAATCAATATCAACGGACCTGGATATGTCTCTTTGAAAAATAATAATGTTCAGGTTCGAAATTCAGGTATCGCCATTCGAATTGCAGGATCATCTGTAGCAGAATGTGACTACAACAACCTAAGCGTTCCTGATTCAACCGGTCGAGTTGGCTGGATCAATGGAACGTCTCATGATTCCATTAATCATTGGCAAGTTGCATCAGGACTGGATGCCAATTCAATAAGTGTCGATTCAGTGTATACGGATACAACCAGATTACTTGTCTGTACTATTGATCTATATGCTAAAGGCTCACCAATATTAGGAATCAATACAGACTTTAGTGGACAAGCACGTCAAGCGATTCCATGCATTGGAGCGGATGAGTTTATGGCGCTTTCAGTATTGGGCCAAAACTTAAACCATACTTTGTGTACCGGAGATACTTTAACATTGACACAACTCTATTTTGATACCGTAATTTGGAATAACGTGGACACCAATAAAACTCATGTTTTTACCACACACGGCACACAACAAATTAGTGTCATTGGTTTATGCGGTACAGGGTCTGCAAACTTTGACATTATTGCGCAGGAAACAGTAGTTATCAATGACACCAATTTATGTGAAGGCACATCAGCACAGTTAGCTGCCAACATCAATAATGGTTCTTATTTATGGAGTACGGGATCAACAAGTTCATCAATAACAGTTGATTCAGCGCAAACCGTGAGCATTTCTGTTATTGATTCCAATGGGTGTCACTCCGCGGATACCATTCAGATTACACAAAGCACAGATGTTTCATTGGTTGATTCTACAACTTTTTGTGAAGGGTCAAATGTGGTCATTGATGCGAATATCACGGGTACTTATGCATGGCATGATGGTTCTACAAATCAAACACTTTCTGTAAATACTCCGGGAATGGTATCGGTAACAGTAACCGATCAAAATTGTATTTCATCTGATTCTGTTTTTGTTTCAGAAATTCTAAATCCAATCGCATCTTTCACCGATTCCTCTTCTTCATACACAGTGGCGTTTACCAATACGTCTCAAAATGCGACTTCATATTTATGGGAGTTTGGAGATGGAACCACATCTACAGATATTCACCCGATACATATTTATCCCTGGACAAATTCAGATTCTGTTATTGTCTCAGTTAAATTAACGGCTTATAATAGTTGCACTGATGATTTTATGGTTGACTCTCAAGTGAGGTATGGCAAACTTGTAAGTATCTCTGAAATTGATCCATTGACCGGAATATCAGTATATCCTAATCCAAATAACGGCCAGTTTAACATTTCCATAGAATCTGGTCAAAATTCAAATATGGAGATTCAGGTCATCCATTTGAATGGCTCTATCCTATATTATGATACTTTCCAGAGTATCAGTGGTGAAATGATTAAAGAAATCTCATTAGAGAATGTTGCTCCAGGAATATACTTTGTGGAAGTCCAAAAGGATGAAAAGACAGCTATCTACAAAATCCTTGTTCAATAAATCTATTGAGGTTATTTATCCATAATCTAAACCTCTTTTAACAAATCAACCTCTGGAACCTCATAATCAATAAATAACATCATCACAGAGGTACATTTTTATTGCTTTTAGATTTGTTAAAACCTAGCCTCGAAGAAAAATTCTTCGAGGCTTTTTTATATGTGATCTAAATAGATTTTAAAAACTCTAAAATACTTGCCCCTGGAACCAGGTTCAGTTTTTTGCTCAATCTCGTCTTAGCTACTTTTATAGTATTCAGTGTGTTGTTTTTAATCACCGCAATTTCTTTGTTGGATAACCCCAAACGAATCAAACCACACAGTTTAATTTCATTTTCTGTCAATTCAGGGAACTTAATTTTAAGCGTCAAAAAGAAATCTTCACTTAATTCAGCAATATAATTTTCCATTTCCAAAAAAGATTCATCCATTCTAAACTCATTTGATATAAAAACTTTGATTGGAGATAAATCCTTTGGTTCTATACCCTTTATCTTAGATAGTTTACTAATTAATTCTTTTGAAAAATCAACTTTTCTGGTCATACTCAATGCAGACTGAGTTAATCGATCTGTTTTGTTTTTTACAGTCGCTTCAAGAATTTGCTGGTTAAGTTCTTTTATCTCAAGTTTTCTTTTATGCTCAGACTTCATTTTATTGAAAACAATTCCTCCAATAGCTAATAATAATATCCCTGTTACACTTCCAAAAACTACTTTTAATGTGGATAAATTCTTCTCCTGTTCCATCGCCTTTATCTCATCTTGACTTTGTTGTAAAAGTGCTTTTTTAAGTTTTAATTCACTTTTAATACCTGAAACTTTATATTGAGTAACACTCTTCACCAATTCCTCTGTTACACTTGCTCCATATAAAGAATCATATATCGCATAATACAAATCATGGTAATACATCGTTTTATCAAAATCCCTCAACAACCTGGTTATATGACCATAAGACCCATATATACCTAACCTTTGAAATTTGGCCGCTTCATTCTGTTTTCTTAACAGATTAGTA
Source organism: bacterium SCSIO 12643 (assembly GCA_024398135.1). Taxonomy (NCBI): domain Bacteria; species bacterium SCSIO 12643. Next base: position 3,618,903 of record CP073750.1, on the reverse strand, counting down.
GCCAATACGGAATCTAAATAAATCTGTGTTTTCTTATAATCCTGAAGATTATAATAGGTATTACACATTTCAAAATAAGCTACAGAAAGTGCGTCATAATCTTTATACCTTTTGGTAATTTGAATTTGCTCATTCACTAGTCTAATTATTTTCTCTTTTTCATTTCTAAGATGAAAGCAAATGGCCAAATTACCTGTAATTATTCCCACTTTTAAACTATCTTCCGGTGTGTGTTTTGTCCTATATATTTTTAAAGCCGCTTCAAAGAAATTAGCTGCAGAATCAAACTCCGGAATCTTGTATACCGTTAACCCAAGGTTATTTAAAGCTTCAGCAGTACTTCGTTGTTGATTAAATTTTTCGGAATATATCCTGGCCCTATCGTAAAAATGATATGCTGAATCATAATCCTTTTTTCTTAGATATAAATTCCCAATAAAACTTAATGAATTAGAAATTTCTTCATCCCAAACTTCCCCGTTTGCAAGCTCTAAATAACTATTCCTATGGCCAATGGATTCATCAAATGCACCCATTTCCTGAAATCCTTTTGATAAAGTGATATATGCAGATTTCTTTAAGTCTAACGAGATATTATAGCTTTTGCACAATTCTAAAGCCTCTAAACAATAAAAGATACATTCTGATATTTTATCCTGTTCTAAATTAAATTTCGCTTTTTGAATGTATAATCTGGCTAAATGCTCATTTAATCCATGTTCTCTGCTGTATTTAATTGCAAAATCAATCACCGCAATATCTAAAGAGTCAAAATGTACTTTAGGCTCAGATATTCCGGTTAATACGATATCTGCTCCGTGTACCTTAATCTCATCAAACACACTATCAGAAACACTTAACTGAGAAAATATCAATAGGTTAAAACTAAAAACAGACAGTGCTAGAAGTATATATTCTTTTAAATTCTTTTTCAAGTCTCTGATAAATATTGATCTGATAACAGGTATTCAAATAAACCTTATTTTCTTTCAAAATCCGAATTTATTTTAAGTAAAATGTCTTATTAAAAAGAAGATTTGACCATCAATGATTAACATATCACAAAAACTCAATGTAGTCCGTGTTATATTTATTTCACTTGACTAAATCAATTTAAAACTAAGCCTATTTACATGGTTAATAAATTGTATAAAAATTATATCCTCTTTACCCTTTAAAACTCAACATTTTGGCTTTCTTTGTTACACCACTCATAATAAAACAAAGCGTATGGAATTAATAGAGATTAAACCGGAGAAAAGATTTGGTAAACCTACTATTAAAGGTACGAGGATTACTGTGTATGATGTATTAAACTGGTTGGCTTCAGGAATGTCTAAATCAGATATACTTAACGATTACGCAGAACTAAATGAAGAACATATTAACGCTTGTTTATCTTTTGCTGCTAACAGAGAACTTAAACTAAGTTTTACTTCGTAATTACTCGTTTCCAATGAAATTACTGATCGACCAGAATATTTCTAAGCGAATTATAGATAGTATCTCTGATATTTTTCCAGGTTCACTACATATTACCGGAACTCAACTTTCCAACTACTCTGATTTAGAAGTATGGAACTATGCTTTGAAGAATGACTTCATTCTCATTTCTACAGATCCGGAAGTTTTTGACAGATGTGTTCTTTCAGAAGATTCCCCCAAGACCGTATTCGTTTTTAGTGAAATCATGACCACAAATAAAATGGAATGGGCGCTTCGAATTAATCAGGAAGACATTGAACGTTTTTATAATGAAGACCCTGCTTCTTGTTTAAGAATTCAGGTATAAAATCAATCCTTATTTCATCAAATTTGAATTCAAATTAACTTCAATCAGATGAATCAAAACATTAGCGTTAAAGCTCAAAAAAACGCTCATTTCCAATATAGGAAATCGAATGTTTTAACGCTAATTATGTCTTTCTTTTATAGACTATGGGCTTTTCAATCAAAAAAAAGTAACACTCTATATCTCACAACAAAAACAAACACAAACCACTTAAAACTAGATAATTTATATAAATCTAAATTTTATTTTAGCAAAATAAAAAATAACTTATTTGACTTTTTCACCCTTTCAACTCCTGAAAACAGACAGGATTATACCCACGAGGATCCCAATTATAAACACGCACTCTACCTACTCACCAAATCCATTTCAACAGGTGTATTTTTGCTCCTGTTTACTGCCTCAATTTACAATCTGGCTTCCATTAGAAATCATACATTAAATCTAGGTGTTTTAATTAGCCTGATCGCATGGTTAACTTCTATCGTTGTCATTTTATCCGGATTTAAAAACCTACATCATTTTAAGAATTTCATACATCACTCATCCCAAAGTACACGGATAAAATTGTCCTCATATATGCTTCTTATATATGGACTATTTATCGTCATCTATATTTTATCTAATTGGTTAAACTGGAGCTTCATAGCTACAATATTCTTTTATCTCACCTCACTGGTTGCGTTTATTATTTCTATTAGTCATAATTTTTTATCCGCCCTTGGGCACACGAAACTATTTTGGAAATCTTATATAGGTTCCGTTTACTTATTCAATCTTAGCTTTTTAGCGGGTGCTTCGACCTACAGTATTTTAGGATTTTTTATTGACATTGATGAAAGTTGGCAACATTTTTCATATCTCACCATGTTGTTTACACTATTTGCCAATTTCTTCCTATCCATAATTGTATACTTTATTAACGCACCCAGAATTAAGAAAATTCACTTACTGAGAGGAAACTTTAAATACGATTATAAAAACCTGTTTTGGATAGGAAGTGTAGTTCTGGGAAACATTGTTCCCTATATTATCTTATTACCTGGTGACTTCAGCCAATATAATGCCATTGCTGGTATTTTCACATTGATTGGAATTTACTTTATGCCAGAATAATGATGCCAACTTTATTAACAACCCTTGGTTATTATTTAGCTCAATAATAGACTTGTATGTTGGCATACTAATCTATATTTGGATCATGATAAATTCATGCTCCTCAATGAATATTCTGATCATCGATGATGATCCTATTGCAAGAATGCTTGCAAAAAGAAATCTAGAGATATTAGGGTTTAAAGGTTCCATAATCACAGCTGAGAATGGTAAAATGGGTTACGAGATATTAACCAGCCGTTCTGAGAAGTTCATTATTATTTTGGATTACCATATGCCTGAGTTAGATGGTATTGGTTTCTTACGTAAACTTGGTGAAAACCAACTCGAACCTCCAACCTTTATGTTGAGTTCTTCTATCTTAGAAGTACATCAAAATGAATGCTTAGACTATCCTTTTGTTCAGGAATATCTGGTTAAGCCAATAGATAAAAGTAAAACGGAAAAAATAATCGAATTCGCAAGAAGGTTTATTGCGATTGACTAGTCTGGCTTAAAGAATCAGCTTCCATTAACTCTAAGTTCTTCTGTTCCAAAACATGCTTTTCCAGAATCAGGTTATGTCTTCTTCTCGCCTGTTGGAGAATCTCTTCATTTAAAAGTTCGATAGTGTTTTGTTGCTCAAAGTTATAATAGCCCAGTAATACAATTACAATAGCCATCACGCTGAACAAAAAAACACTACTCCCTTTCATTTTTTAGTTTAAAGCAACTATAAACTTGTTACTTTTTGATTTAAAGTCTCAACTTCCTTAACCAATTTCGTTTCTATTTCAGAAAAATAAGCGGACTTATTCTCTGCTGATCTATAAGAATTTACGGCTTCAATCAAGTCATCATACAACTCCACCGATGCATCAATGATCTCATTCATTTTTGCTTCTTTGTCCGGTGATACTGCAATAACATCATAACAATGATCAATTACATCCGCAATTTGCGAATTAATTACCTTTTTCAAAAATCTTCTACTCGCCATAATTTATACTTCAATACTTTTGTGATGAAACACAAAATTAAGGCATTGAAAAATAACAATCACGACTTGGTCAATGATATTTACGGCAAAGCATTGTTGAATTACCACGCCAACCCTGGCAAACAGGAGATCCTCGTTCATTCTGATATTGCAGAAACCGATCACTATCCGATATCATGGTTTTTCAGATCTTCAAAACAATTTCCTGAATTAGAAAACATTGCACTCGATCTGTGTAAAGGTCGGATTCTGGATATTGGTGCAGGAACTGGAATCCATACGAAAGAACTTCAAAATAGAAATCAGGATTGTACAGCCATAGATATCTCAGAAGGTGCTGTAGAGATTATGAAAAATCAGGGGATTCAAAATGTATTTCTTCAGGATTTCTTTACCATCGAAAATGAAAAATACGATACACTATTAATGCTCATGAATGGTTTTGGTGTGATGGGTAAAATGGAATTTGTCCAGCGCTTTTTTGACAAAGCTAAAGAAGTCCTAACTCCAAATGGCCAAATCATCGTAGATAGCAGTGATTTGATTCATCTTTATCAGGAAGAAGACGGGAGTGTATTGTTAGATCTCAACGGTCCTTATTATGGTGAAATCAACTACCAAATGGAATTCAATGGAGAAAAAGGAACCCCTTTTCCCTGGCTTTTTATTGATTTTGGTTCCCTACAATACGAAGCCGAGCAAGCTGGGTTCAAAGCTGTTAAAATCTTTGAAGAAGAAACGAATCATTACCTTGCGCAAATCACTCGAATTTGATTCTTTTACGCCAATGATTAAGATATAATCATCACATTAAAATATGTCCAAATGAAAAAGTTTTTATTACAGTTTACATTAGCTCTATTTGTACTGGCTCCACTTTTTTCAATAGCTCAAAAAGAGCTCACTCTTGAGGAAGCTGTTATGGGAAGAAGACGGAATCTAGCTCCGGAAAGATTATCCAATATCAACTGGATTCCGAATACCAATTCTTATACCTACGTAGAAAAAAATGAAGGTACTCAGACTTTGGTTATGGTAGATGCTTCTAGTTTTTCAAAAACTGAAATTATTACCAAAAACAAACTATCGGCTCAGCTTTTAGTAAAAAAGGCCATGACCAGAATTCCAACTTTCCACTGGTTAAACAAATCTGAAGCGTACTTTGTTTATACAGGTATGGTTTTTAGTTTTAACACTAAAACCAAAGAAGCGACCAAACTGTACGCTGTTCCTAAAGGAGCTGCCAATATCGAATTCAGACCAAATTCGGCTGATATGTCTTATACTAAAGACAATAATCTATTTGCCATAATAGATGGTGAGGAAGTACAAATTACGAACCATACTGATCCTAACATTGTGGCTGGACAAACAGTGAGTCGTGTGGAGTTTGGTATTGTTCAAGGAGTGATTTGGAGTACATCAGGTAAATCTCTGGCATTTTATGAAAAAGACGAGTCAAAAGTTACCGACTATCCTTTAGTAGATTATACATCCAGACCTGCGCAATTGAAAAACACCAAATACCCAATGGCTGGAATGGCCAGTGAAGAGGTGAAAATTGGAATCTTTAATGTGGGTAAAAAAGGGGTGACTTATTTAAAATCTGAAAACAATATTGAAGACTATTTAACTTCATTATCCTGGGGTCCGAATGATAAATACATATATGCGGCTAATTTAAGTCGAAACCAAAAGGAGCTTCATTTAAAGCAATACAATGCACAAAACGGAGATTTCGTAAAAGAGATTTTATCTGAGAAAAATGAAAAATATGTGCATCCAATGCATCCGATGTATTTCATCGGAAAAGAAGACTTCTTATGGATGAGCGAAAAAAGTGGTCTAAACCAATTCTATTTTTACAATATTGGTGGAAATACCAATTGGCACATCAATACCGATGATATTTTGGTACGCTCATATGTGGGCTATAATGAAAAATCCAGAAAATTATGGTTTATGGGGAACCATAAAGATAAAATAGATCAACATCTTTTTGAAGTCGCTATTACTGATGGTGGAAATTCTGAACCTATTCAAATTACAAAAGGGGATGCCTATCATTCATACGTTTGGTTTAATTCAAATACCAAATATGCGATCACAAAGAGTTCTTCTCTTACCATTCCTACCTCCTATGATCTGGTTGAGTTAGACAATCATTCGGTATCAAACTTAATGACTGCTGAAAATCCATTAAAAGATTATAAAATTGGAGCAACCAGAATGGGAACCATTAAAGCCGATGACGGACAAACTATTCTGCATACCAGAACTATTTATCCATATGATTTTGATGAGTCCAAAAAATATCCGGTATTAATCTATGTATATAACGGTCCCGGAGTACAACTCCTCCACTCTTCATGGTTGGGTAGTGCTCCTTTGTGGATGCACCATTTTGCCAATAAAGGTTACATTGTTTTTACGGTGGATGGTCGCGGAAGTACCAACAGAGGTATCGAATTTGAGCAAGCTACTTTTAGAAATCTGGGGCAAGTTGAAATGAAAGACCAATTGGCGGGTTTAGACTACCTCAAAAGCCTAAGTTATATAGATGCTAAACGTGTTGCCGTTCATGGCTGGAGTTATGGTGGTTTTATGACGACCAGTTTATTAACTTCCCACCCAGGCCTTTTCAAAGTAGGTGCTGCCGGAGGTCCGGTAATGGATTGGAAATACTACGAAGTCATGTATACAGAACGTTATATGGATACTCCTGAAGACAACGCTGAAGGTTATAAATTGACTTCAAATTTAGAGCGTGCGAAGGATTTAAAGGATAAATTATTGATCATTCACGGAACTGTGGATCCAACTGTCGTAAAACAACATTCTGATTTATTCTTAAAAGAGTGTATTAAACATGGAGTTCAAGTAGATTACTTTGAATACCCTGGACATGAACACAACGTATATGGTAAAGACCGTGTACACTTAATGCAAAAAATTCTAGATTATATTGAAGCATATATCTAATCAAAACATTGATCAATAAAAAAGCCGGGATTTACCCGGCTTTTTTATTGATCTTTTATTTCTTATGTAGCCATTGTTGTAGTCGGGCATACATAATCAGTAACAGCTAAATCAGATTTTAAGATTTCATCAAACCCTCCATCAATATTTACCAGATTCTCATTTTTGTATCCGTAGTTCTTCAAAATGGTAATGGCCATCATTGAACGGTATCCTGCAGCACAATGGAAATACATCTTTTTATCCTTATCCAATTGATTTAGGTTATAATGTATTCTTGCCAATGGGAAATGCTCTGCATCTACTAAATGTTGTGCTTCCCACTCCCCTTCAGCTCTTACATCAATGATATTAATTCCATTCTCTCTTTCCTTAATAAACTCGATATCTCTCGGGTGAACCACATTGATTGTTTCTACTTCTTTACCCGCAGTTTTCCATGCATCAAAACCACCAATCAAATAACCCACACAGTTATCATACCCTACTCTGGATAAACGTGTTACCGCTTCTCTTTCTCTACCTGGTTCCGTAATGATTACGATTTCCTGATTGATATCTTCAATTAATGCGCCAACCCACATGGCAAAGTTTCCATCCAATCCGATACTCATAGACCCTGGAATATAACCATATTGGAAGTCTGCGTGTGATCTGGTATCTAAAACCAAACAACCTTCCGCCATTTTTTCCTGAACCTCAACACAAGACAAACCTCTCATTCCCTTTGCCAGAACATCATCAAAATGATTTGTTCCTTTCATATTCATCATTGCATTTTTGGGGAAATATTGTGGTGGTGGAGTTAAACCAGTAAGAATCTCTTTAATGAATTCCTCTTTGGTCATATCCGCACGGAGTGCATAGTTCGTCAGTTTCTGATTACCTAAAGTGTCCACTGTGTCTTTACTCATACTCTTACCACAAGCAGATCCTGCGCCATGATTTGGGTATACCAAAATACGATCTGGTAAAGGCATAATTTTATTTCTCAATGAATCGAATAACATTCCTGCTAAATCTTCTTGAGTTAAATCAGACTTTACTGCTAAATCCGGTCTACCTACATCTCCTAAAAACAGTGCATCACCTGTAAAAATTGCATGTTCCAAACCATTTTCATCAAACAATAAGAAACTAGATGATTCCATGGTATGCCCAGGAGTATGTAACAATTTTAACTCTACTCCTCCAATTTTAAATATCTCATTGTCTTCACCAACATGAATATCATACCCTGGTTTTGCTGTTGGTCCAAATACGATTGTTGCGCCTGTTTTTTCTGCTAAATCCACATGACCTGAAACAAAATCTGCATGGAAGTGTGTAACAAATACATATTTAATATTTACACCTCTTTCGGCAGCCATTACCATATATGGCTCTGGATCTCTTAATGGATCAATAATTGCTGCTTCGCCCTCTGATTCAATATAATAAGTTCCTACTGCTATACAGCCTGTATACAATTGTTCTACGTACATATTTTATAAAAATTTAAGTCTGTTATTACTGATGTTATACCCCATACAACAATAACTTCGATAATTTAATGACACAAAGGTGGTGCTTAAAAATACAAATCTTCGTGATTTTCCTCACTTTTAATCCACATTTCACATTTTTTTAGCATTCAACCTCTTAGCATTTTACTTCCAAATTGTTAAAATAAATCCTTAGTCTTATGCTTCCAATACGAGCGGCTTATATAAATTTGCCTTTTAATGAGTTTTCTGTATCCGCAGTTTCTTTTAGCACTTATAGCGGTTTTAATCCCCGTAATAATACACCTATTTAATTTTCAGAGATACAAAAAGGTTTACTTCAGTAATGTTGCTTTTTTAAAGGAAGTTAAACATTCTACTAAAGCAAAATCTAATCTTAAACACTTGCTGATCCTCTTGAGCAGGATGCTTGCAATAACTGCAGTGGTTTTGGTGTTTGCCCAACCTTTTATACCCGTATCAGATCAAAATTCGAATAGTCAGAAGGTATCTTCTACGATATATATTGACAACTCATTTAGTACCGAAAATAAAAATGCAGAAGGACGTGTTTTTGATGTAGCCAGAGAAATTGGGTACCAACTGGTTGATCAACTTCCTCAACATGTCAATCATCAACTACTATCAAATAATTTTACGGGAGCAGAACAACATTTATATCCGACCACAGAACTTACTAAAAAACTTCAGGAGCTTGAAATCAATAACAAAACACAACTTCTGGATCATATTGTAAAAAGACAGGCTTCTGCATTTTCAGAATCTGCCTATAATAGCTTTATTATTTCTGATTTTCATAAATCACAATTTGATTTCTCATCTGTACCAACAGATACATTAATCAATTACACTCTGATTCCAATTCAACCCATATTATCACAAAATATATCTGTAGATTCTGTTTGGTTTGAAAACCCGGTTCATCGTACCAATACACCTGAAGAGATTCACTTTAGATTAACCAATCATAGTTCCAAGAATATTGAAGGTGTGCGCACCACTCTATTCATTGATAGCACGCAAAGGTCTTTTGGAAATTTTGATATTCCGGCAAAATCGCAAATAGATACGTTTTTAGTGTTCAATTCAAAAATTACCGGGTGGCATAAAGGAATGATCCAGATCAATGATCGGCCTATCATTTTTGACAATGCTTTCTATTTCAGTTATAATGTACTGGATAAGATCAAAGTATTATCTATTTCATCAGATCAAAGTTCCGATAATATAAAAACTGCTTTCCTTACAGAACCTTATTTTGAATTCCATGAAAGTCATCAATCCAAGCTGGATTTCAATTCCATTATGTTGCAAGATTTGGTCATCTTAAATGAAATCAATCATTTTAGCTCAGGGATGATTGCTTCGATACAGCAATTTGTAAAAAATGGTGGACACTTAATTGTTGTTCCTTCTTCGGATCAAAATCAAATTGAATTAAATACGCTCCTAACCTCACTTAAAGGTTCAGTTATTACCGGTATTGATAATGATTCTACACGTGTCAATTTCATCAACTTAAATCATCATATTTATCAGGATGTATTCACGCATAACCAGGAGAAAATTAATCTACCCGATGTATACCAACACTTCACGTTGTCATCAAATTCACAACAAGATGTCTTATTGAAAACAGTAAACCAACATCCCATATTATCTACCTGGAAAGCAGAGAAAGGTCAGGTATTCTTGTTTAGCTTACCATTAAACGCTTCGTTCAGTAATTTTAGAATCCACAGTATTTTTCTTCCCACATTTTTTCAAATTGCATTTAATAGTTCTCCGCAGTTTAATCTATATCAAACTATTGGCGAAGATCAATACGTAACAATTAAACAACCTGAAACGCATAATGACATTCTATATCACATTGTAGATCAGAACCTGGATATTATACCTGAAAAATATCCAACCAACAACGGAGTGCAACTCATTTTTCACGATGCAATTAAACAAGCTGGGAATTATACACTTCAAACTCCTGATAGTATTGTTGGCCTACTCTCTTTCAATTATTCCAGAATCGAATCAAATCCTGATTGCTATTCAAACTCTGATTTGGAAAGTATAATTGATAGTCTGAACCTTACTAACTTTAGTGTTTTTGATAGTTCTATTGAAAACTTTTCTGACGAATTTGAAAAACGTGAAACCGGAATAGAATTATGGCGCTGGTTTATTCTACTCGCCTTACTATTTCTGGCTATAGAAATTATTCTGATTAGATATTTTAAACCTTCGGTATTATGAGCACATTAATAAAAAACGCACGAATTGTAAATGCACAAAGTTCTCATCATTTATCTCAAAAAGATATTCTGATTGAAAGAGGTGTAATCACAGCGATTAAATCTAACATCACTACGAAGGCAAAAAATATCATCGAGGGAAACGATTTACATGTATCAACGGGATGGATAGACTTACATGCACAATTTAATGAGCCTGGGTTTGAGCATAAAGAAGATTTAAAATCGGGAGCATTAGCTGCAAAAAATGGAGGGTTTACTACCGTGGTTATTTCTGCAGATAATCATCCGGTTACAGATAATAAAGCACAAATTAGATTTATTGAAAATCAGGCTAAAGGACTCGCTACGGAAATCAAAAGTTTTGCTACGCTAACCGAAGAATTAAAAGGACAAAATTTCTCTGAATTGTACGATTTACATTTATCCGGTGCTGTTGGGTTTTCCGATGGACACCACTCTATAGAAAATCCGGATTTATTAAAACGTGCATTATTATATAGCAAAACGTTCGATGGTAAAGTTATCGTTTATCCTAACGACACGAGAATTTCGCAAAACGGAGTAGTTCATGAAGGTGAAGTAAGTACGGGCTTAGGTTTAAAATCTATACCTTCTTTAAGCGAAGAAATTCGTGTGGCAAGAGATCTGGCTGTAGCAGAGTATTGTGATGCAGCCATTCACTTTATGCATATCAGCACCGCAAACGCAGTAGATCAAATTAAACGTGCTAAAAAGCGTGGTTTAAAAGTAACTTGTGATGTGGCAATTGCGAATTTGATCTGGAATGATACCGTTTTAACAGAATTCGATTCTAATTTCAAAGTGACTCCTCCCTTACGTACGGAAGCGGATCGTAAAGCTTTAGTAAAAGGAATTAAAGATGGCACTATCGATTGTATTTCAACGAATCATATGCCGCAAAATATTGAAGAAAAACAGTGTGAATTTGATTTAGCTGGATATGGTCAATCTAGTATCGAAACTGCATTTAGTTTGTATCATACCCATTTATCTAAACAAATTGATCTGGAAACCTGGGTAAGCGCTATTTCAGAGAAACCAAGAGCACTATTCAATCAACAAGTAGGTGTGATTGAAACTGATCAGAAAGCCAATCTTACCATTTTTGATACAGATACCGATTGGGTTGTAAAATCTAATGATTTAAAATCAAAATCGAAAAATAATCCTACTATTGGAAGTACATTGAAAGGAAAAGTTGTTACAACGATTTTCTAATGTAAAGAATGAATTAAAAGTAATAATTCAAACCTGTAAATAACCCTAAAGAAGAAACCGGGGTTTGATAGATTCTATGCGCTACAGGGATTCCGTATTTGTAACCTGGAGATAATTGAATACTGATATTTTGCGAAGCTTTATACTGGATTCCAATTCCCAACAATAGGTTTACAGCTTGCACCCCATATCCCACTTCATTAATATTTCCTGTACCAATTTCACCAGATTGATAACTTGCAGAATAATAGTTTCCAATATTGGTCGAAATCCCGGAAGAAAGGAAATAATTAACTTTTTGTTTTCCAAAATTATATCTCAATACCAATGGAATTTCAAAACTTGAAATTCTGTAATTTGCTCTTAACGTATCAGAAAAATAATTGGTATAAGTCACCTGCTCCTGAACTGTTTCTACCGATTTATTTCCATTGTTATTTCCATCAGCAGTAGAGGTAAATATAGTTTGCGTTTTCTCCACCTGAGAGTCATAATACGTATCATGTGAACCATCCATTTGTGTAAAGTTTACACCGGATAATAACTCAAACTGACTTCCTAAAGTCACCCCCACATTTAACATTGCTGTGAACGCCTGATTTGAGATACTTTGCCCAACACCTTGTTGCTGTGCAACTAAATTATCAATATTACTTGCGCCTGCATATGCTTCTCCACTTGGTTGTCCAATCATTCCCGAGGAATATTGAGGGCCAACGGCACCCTGAGCCATCCACGATACAGGTTTATTCATTTTATCCATTTCAAACGCATCAATAGTTGCTGATTGCGCATATGCTTTTTGTAAATCAGATTCGTATTCCTCTTGTGATTTTTCTCTAGCTATAATGGACGTTTCAAAAACATCTGGATTATTTAACTTTAAATCCTGAACCATTGCTAGCAAATACATACGCTCCTCTTCTCTAGTTATACTAACATCTGTCTGATTAGAAGCATATATATCCGGTACATCCACCTTTTGCGAGGTATTTTCGATACTATTTGATTTACGAATAACGGTGGTTTTCAAATCGGGTGTCACCTCATCATCTTCAGTTAGATTTTCAGCCATTAAAACAGGAAAATCCACAAGGTCCACAAATGGTAAATCCAACCCATTTTCCGCAATCCAATTTTCCGCCCAGATACTTCCTCGATGTGGCATATGTTTTTGCACATATGAACTATCAACCTCTAAAGTAGACAAAATCACCAATACCGCAAGTATCCTAACCACCCAAACATTACGTGGATGACGGATCATACGATTCCCCATATTGCTTTTTATTGATGATTGATCAGACATTTTCTCGCACGGATTTCTCCAAAAGATAAACTACAAATTTAATGAATTTACAGCGCAAATAACCGCTCTTAATGATTATTTAAAACACAGATAATTCTTAACTTGCGGTTCAAAATTAAACGACAATTTCATGACAAAATTTTCTATTGCATCTCTGTTTGTTTTTTTAAGCCTTAGAATGCTTGTTTCTTGTGGTAATAACACGAATTCAGGTCCATGTGATTATACTCAGGAAAAGTTTAACATGCGTATCATTGATGTTTCTGAAGATCCCCACGATAAAAACATGTATATCGTCCTGGTAGATTTTGATGGAAACATTGAATATGCTGAAGGTACGCACACTTTTGCTGAAATTCGAGATGTAAAAACCGATGTAGACTTTGTGGTCAGAAACCATATTGAGGAAGGAAATATCTATACCGGGACAGTTCATAAAAAAGTAGAAGGTACGGGGAACTGTGAAGATCAAATTATTGATTGGGATCAGAAATTAAAGAAATAGAATTTCTAGAGTTATTGGATCATGGGAGAATCTTCAATGCACAAAGCCAAAAACAAGGCTATTGAAAGGTTTATTAAATCACAAAAAAAAGATTTAGATCTTGAACAAATTGTTTCTGGGGTGATTGCAGGGAATAAACAAATTCTCGCTAAAGCAATTACATTGCTGGAAAGTACACATTCATCTCATACCCAATTGGCATCTGAGGTTGTCCACAAATGCTTACCCCATAGTGGTAAATCTATTCGTATTGGAATAACCGGAGTTCCTGGTGTGGGAAAATCCACTTTTATCGAAGCCTTCGGTAAGTATCTTACTGCTCAAGGAATTAAAGTCGCTGTGTTAGCCATTGACCCGAGTTCTAATATCAATAAAGGAAGTATTCTTGGGGATAAAACAAGAATGGAAACTTTGTCCTCCCATCCATTGGCTTTTGTACGTCCCTCACCTTCTTCGGGTACATTAGGAGGTGTCGCCAATGCGACTCGCGAGAGTGTACTTTTATGTGAAGCAGCTGGATTCGAAGTGATTATTGTAGAAACCGTAGGTGTAGGACAAAGTGAATATCTCGTTAAGGATATGGTTGACTTCTTCCTTTTATTAATGCTTTCCGGTGCAGGTGATGAAATTCAAGGTATCAAACGTGGTATTATGGAAATGGCTGATGCTTTATTCGTAAATAAAGCAGATGGAAAAAATGAGGTTGCTTCTCGCAAAGCTGCACAAGCTTACCAAAATGCACTCCACCTCTTCCCTCCTAGAGAAGATGAATGGATTCCACAAACGGGCACTTGCTCAGCCATTCAACACGAAGGAATTGAAAAAGTATGGCGTATTATTCAAGATTTTAAGACGCAACAACAAAATAACAATTGGTTTTATCAAAGACGTCAAAACCAGGCCAAAACCTGGTTAATGGATTTGGTAGGCTTTTCATTAAATGATCACTTTTATAAGCATCCAAGGGTTCAAAGTTCATTAGATAAAATTATCAATGAGGTGATTTCAGGTGAAAAAACGCCTTATGCCGGGGCTCAGGAACTCATGAGATATTACCTTGATCAAGCTTAAATCTATTTTGGTTTAATTCACTTTCAATTGCCAGTATCCTACATCAATCCAACGATCGAGTTTAAATCCCATTTGATCTAGTTGCCCTTTCTTTTCAAATCCTAATTTTTCATGTAATCTAATACTTTCAGGGTTAGGTAAAGAAATACACCCTATCAACATCCTGAATCCCATTTCTTTTAATTCTGAAATTAAAGCTGAATACAACTGATGCCCCAGACCCTTACCAATAACATTATGAACCAAATAAACCGTAGTTTCTACAGATGACCGATAAGCTGATTTCTTTTTCCATTCACTTCCATACGCATATCCGACTACTTCTCCATCATGTTCCAATACGAACCAGGGATACTTCTTATCCCAATGCTCAATTCGTTTTTCAATTTCATCTGCTGAAATCTCATACTCATCAAACGTAACAATTGAATACTTTACATAATGATTGTAAATCCTGGCGATACTCTTAGCATCTTGCTTTCCTACAGTTCTTATCATACTATTCAGGTAACATCAGATTTATTTCTAATACTGTTCACATTTCTATTCATCAAATGTCGGATTACATTTTCATAAAACCATTTCTTTATTAGATTTAAATTTTGATGATGTTTTTCATAAAACTGATCCGGTGAATCAAAAACACCAAAATCATTATTAATTCCCATACGTTGAATAAACGTATGATTCTTATTCCAGTCTATTGCCGGATTTTGCAATTCTTCAGTGTAGATTCCATACCCACAAAATGCCCCTGATGTTTCTCTGTTTTCACGCTGTACAACACTTATATAATCCCGGTCCAATATAACTCCTTCCAAAAAATACCATTTTCCATCTAACCACACTTCTACCCAACTATGCAATATATTTTCAGGTGCAATCTGATACCAAATTCCTGTAATGGCTCCCTTTTGTAGTGCTTTATTAATCGTAAATCCATGTATTCTATTTGGAATCTCTATGGCCCTCAGTAATGCCATTAACAAAGTTGATTTTGTATTGCACTGGCCATAGCCATCTTCCAAAATTCTTGAAGCCTGAATATCATCTCCGGTATTATACCCAAATTTAATTTCATCTCTAACAAAATTGTATACCTTCTGAACTTTATCGAATTCGTTTAATTGATCCCACTCTTTAGATTTAATCAGTGCTTCTATAGAATGATGCGAGAAATTTAGCAATGCCGTTTCTTCCAAATACTTTTCCATTTTTTAGATACAAAACTGCTGAGCTGCATCCTTAAAAAATTGAATAAACTGGCTATATTTTAGAGATAAACTTTGGAGAGAAACCAAAATTTTCTTTAAACGTTCGGGTATAATGTGCACTATCCGAAAATCCGTTCTTATAAGCAGTTTCGGTAATAGAATGTTCTCTAAGGTCGGGTAATGAACCTTGTATCTTATTCCATAGCTGCGCCCTTCTATAATTCATTCCTGTGACGTTTTTAAATAAATGCAAAAATCTATCAGTGGATAAATTCACATGTTCCGCAATTTCATTCACAGATATGATCTTTAAACTATGTTTTTCTATATATGCAATAGCTTTTGCAATTCTTAAATCCGAGACATGATTTTCATTTTCACAGGAACAATCTAATTGCTTCCAGATAGTATTCAATTTATCTATCAATTCGTCAAAACTCATATGGTCAGAAATAACCATTTCAGCCCAGGTTTTTATTTCTTTACTCCAATCTAATTCTAATATCTCAATCGAATCACGGATCTGATTTTGAATATAATGTCCTAAAGTTGAAAATGGATTGAATAGGATTAAAATATGGTTTCCACTACATTCTAACCGATGTAGGTCGTTATCCTTTACTGCCAGAAACTCACCGATAAACTCCTTTCCTTTAGAATCAATAACCTTAATCTCGTCATGAATCCTAATGCTCAGCTGAATAGCGTAATGTCGGTGTAACTTATTATCTTCAAAACTTCCAACAAATACTCCCCAATTTTTATCTAAATGAATCTTTTTCATTTGTGTACCTGATTCTTACATTCCACCTAATGAACCAGATTTATTACGTCAATTTTGAAACAAATTTACTTACTTCTTTGGACCAATTCCATTTCTGGCAGCAATGCATTCATTGCAATATATATGTCCATCACATCCTTCAAATCCCGGGCAATCCATAGTACATGGATTGTTATGTACCAAAGACTCATCATAACATGGATTTTGATTGGTTTTATTCTGACAGGCAAATCCAATAAATAAAAAGAATAAAAAACTTCCTAAAACGATAATTAATTTAGAACATCTCATTTTATCGGTTAATTTCGTTAAATATACATCGCATATCAACTCATCCCAAATCGCATGAAATATATTGAAAGTGAAGATTTTATAAATCAGAACTATACCGAAAAGAAACTTCCTCAAGCCGAATACGATAACTGTTATTTTAAAAACTGTGATTTCTCAAATTCAGACCTATCTCATAGCTCTTTTTTGGAATGTAAATTTGAAAATTGCAATCTCAGTAATGTCAACTTTAACCAAACGGCTTTAAAGGATGTTCAGTTTTCAAAGTCCAAAATATTTGGGGTGGATTTTGGTATTTGTAATACTTTTTTACTGGCTATCCATTTTTCAGAATCTCAATTAAATTTCTGTTCTTTTTATCAATTGGATTTGAAAAATTCCGGTTTTGAAGAGTGTGAATTACAAGAAGCTGATTTTACTGGATCTAACTTAAGTGGAATTTCATTTCATGAATGCAATTTACAACAAGCTCAGTTTGAAAATTCTAATCTTGAATCTACGGATTTCAGAACAGCTATTCACTATTCTATCGATCTGGATCAAAATCAAATCCGAAATGCCAAATTTTCACAAGATGGGTTAATAGGGCTGTTGAATAAGTATGACATAGTAATAGAATAATTAGTGTTTCGATGTTTTATTCTTTCTCAACTTGTACTCTACAGCTAGCATTATATAACGGTTAATCGAGTTATACTGTACTGTGTTTATCTGGTTTAAATTACTACTGGTTCGAATCCCCGTATTTTGATTGAGTATATCATTTGCGATAACAGATAACGTCCAATTATGCTTTATCGTCTTTTTTAAACGCACATTTAAGTAGTGAAACTCTGTTTCACTTTCCGAAATTATGGTGACAAACTTTCTGAATTTGTAGTCTAACTTAAATATAAAACCCTGAAAAAACTCATATTCCAAATTTACGTACCAACTATAGCTCTGAATTTTTCTATCCATACTGCGTTCTGATGGATATCTAGTTTCGTTATTATTCCAACTCGCTCCAATCTTATAGTCCCATTTATCTTTTTTAAGTCTTTTAATACTTATATCTGTAAAATAACTCGATGTATTCACTGCGACTTTTTGTCCATTCAATAATATGTGACTCCGGCTCCAGCTGAAATTAGGGCTTATATTATATGCTACTTTTAGTGTTTTTATAGGTCCTGAAATTCCTCCTATTACTCCAATGTTTTGATAAGTTCCTAAATTAATGGCAGAGATACGCGTTGTTAAATCCGAATTAACCGTAGTTTGATTCATGATCTTATGATTCATCTGGCTCGCCTGTACACCTACGAAAACATTGTAAGCCTTAATCGGATTCAAATAGAAATAGTTTAAGCTCAAATTATGTCCATATTCAGGTCTTAAATTCGGATTTCCTATATAACTCCTTTGTAAATTGGTATTATCCGGTGCATCTATTAACTGCTCCAAACGCGGTATTACACTATTGGTATGATAATTCAGCTTTACATACTGCGCACTTTTTAAATAGTATTTTATGGAGAACTTAGGTAATACAAACTGAAAACTCCTGGATACCTCCAATGATTTTAATTGTATATCAGATACTGACACCCCCATGAAATAACGCACCTTCTTGTGTGTACTGCTCAGGTCTATTGACGATTTATTTTCAGTTACCGTTCTTATAGTTCCGCTCCCTTCTTGAAAATCGGTTGAATCTATAACTTCATTGGTACTCGAACTTCTATTTTGTAATTCATTTTCCTGAAAAAACTGTTGCCCCAATCGGACATTCCAAAAACCATTAATCGGTTCTGTAAAATATCCTTCAATACTCCATTTTCTTTTATTTCCATTAAAATTTTGCGTTTGATATTGCTCA